>JBBSIY010000137.1:0-8521 GCA_038257785.1 Lysobacterales bacterium | reverse complement strand
AGCGGCCCTCCCAAAATCGCCCTGTGCAGCGATCCTCCTGATTGGCCAGCCGCGCGATGGGCTCGCTCAGGCAACGCATAAACCATGACAGGTCGCCTAACCGCCGGCGCAGCTCGAGCAGACGCTCTGGATTGTCCACCATCGCCGCCGCTTTGCGACGGCAGCCTTCGACATCAATCTCACCCTCGGCGCGCACCGGAAACAGCCGCACCCATCGGGCAGCAACTTCGTCGTCGGACCACGCTGCAACATTCTCCGGAACGACGTGCATCACCACGTGCACATGATTGCTCATCACGGCGTAGGCCAGCAGGGAGATCGAGAAGACCTCAGCCAGCTCGATCAGCCGATCCTCCAACCACTGCTTGCGGTGATCAAAGTTGCGGCCCGAGTAAGCATCATCACCGCACAAAAACGCCCGCCGTACGCAGCGCGAGACGCAGTGATAGGTGCCTGCAGCGTCGGGAACAACCAACAGTTGGCGCGGATAGCCCATCGACCGAGCGTGACGCGCGACAGCGCTCACGACTATCGGCGGAAGGCGGTCCAACGTGTAGGATTCTTCCTAGTGCGTGGGTGTCCACGTTCTAACGGCTTATGCGCACACTCACTACCCTGCTTGGGCTCGCGCTCTACTCGCTCACGGCGATAGCGGTTGACGTTCCGCGCACCGATGCGCCTGCCGACGCCAACCTTTATTTCATTACGCCGAAGGACGGCGACACCGTCGGCAAAGAAGTCACCGTGCGGTTTGGCTTGACGGGCATGGGCGTTGCGCCGGCTGGCACGGTCGCTGCGAAAACGGGCCACCATCATTTGCTGATCGATACCGATTTGCCGCCGATGGGCATGCCGATTCCGAACGACGCGACGCACCTGCACTTTGGCGGCGGGCAGACCGAGGTCACGATCACCCTAGAACCTGGCAAGCACACCCTGCAGCTGCTGCTCGGCGATCACAGCCACATCCCACACAAGCAGCCCGTGGTGTCTGAACAAATCAGCGTGACTGTCGAGTCGAGTACGACGGTGCAGACTAGCGACTAACATGGGCCAGCTTACAGAACCGCAGTAGCCCGGATGCAGCGCAGCGCAATCCGGGCTACGGGTCACGGTCCACCCGCTTTCGTCAAAACTCAATGCGCTAGCTGACGGCGACGTTTACCTGACGACCTGCAGCGCGACTAGCCCGACGGCAATCATCGCGCCACCGGCAATACGCAGCGCCTGATCAGGCAGCTCGCCGATCTGCTGCGCGACGCGCTTCCACGCCGCGGGGCCGATGAAAAGCACCAGCCCTTCGATGACCAGCACTAGGCAAAGAGCCGCCAGTAGATCAGTGGTCATTGCGTGATTCTTAGCAGCCTGTTGAACGCGAGTGTCAGCGCCCGGCCGAGTCTTTGAAGTAGCGCATGAACTCAGCGTCGCGATCGAGCACCATTACGTCCTTGCCGCTTTCAAACGCATTGCGGTAGGCCTCTAGACTGCGATTGAAGGCGTAGAACTCTGGATTCTGTCCGAACGCTTTTGCGTACGTCTCGGCGGCCACCGCGTCGCCTTCACCGCGCAATCGCTGGCTGTCACGGTCGGCCTCAGCGACGATCACGACGCGCTGCCGATCCGCATCCGAGCGGATCGTCTCCGACTCCTCGCTGCCTTCAGCGCGCAAGGCATTCGCCACGCGCAGACGCTCAGCACGCATTCGCTCGAACACCGAGCCGAGCACGCCACCGTCTTCCGGCAGATCAATGCGCTTGATCCGCACATCAACCACCTCGACGCCCATTTCGGCGGCACCGCGGTTGGCCACTTCGACGAAACGACCGGCCAGATTGGTGCGTTCACCCGCGACCACCTCGTTCAAGGTGCGCTGGTTGAACTCACTGCGAATCGCGTCTTTGACGATGGGCGACAGGCGCGTTGTCGCATTGGCTTCCGAGCCTGCAGTGGCGCCATAAAAACGCCGCACATCGGCAATCCGCCACTTAACGAAGAAGTCGACGCTAACGTCCTTTTTTTCCGACGTCAGATAGCGCTCCGGCTGACCATCGAGCGACAGCACGCGGCGATCAAACTTCAGGATGTTTTGCGCCAGCGGCAGCTTGAAGTGGATGCCTGGCTGTATGTCGCTCTCAACAATCCGACCGAACTGGAATCGGATCGCCACTTGGCTCTCTTGCACCTGATAGACCGAGTCCATCGCCAAAAAGCCCAGCACCACGGCAATGACGGGGATAAACGATTTCATCAACGATTCTCCTCACGAACGCCGCGCTCGGGACGTACGGTCTCTCGCATGCTGCGATCAGGTGCTGCCGAAGGCTGCGCGGCCGTGGCCGCAGGCATACGGCTCATCGGCGCGTTTGGCGCCGTGGTGGCGCCATCCAGCGGCAGATACAGCACGTTGTTGCCATCGCCCGCGTACACCTTGCGACTGTTCGACAACACGCGCTCCATCGACTCTAGATATAGACGCTGACGGGTCACTTCAGGCGCTTTTCGATACTGCTCAGCGAGCAAATTAAAGCGATCAGATTCACCGAGTGCGCGTGCGATGACCGCCTCCTTGTGACCCTCGGCTTCAGCGCGGATGCGCGCCGCTTAGCCGCGCGCTTCAGGCACAACTTTGCTGGCATAGGCGAGCGCCTCGCTCTCAATTCGCTCGCGGTCCTCACGTGCGCTAATTGCGTCATCAAACGCTTCGCGGACTTCTGAAGGCGGGCGCGCGTTCTGCAAATTGAACACCGACACCGATAGGCCAGTCTTGTAGTTATCCAACGTGGTCTGCAGTCGCTTGCGGGCGTCGGCGGCAAGCGCAGCTCGCTCACCCGTCAGCACAGCGTCCATCAATGATGAGCCGATCACGTCGCGCACCGCACTTTCAGCGGCCTGCTTCAAAGTGTCGTCTGGATCGCGCGCGCCAAATAGGTAGGACTGCGGATCGGCCACCAAATACTGCACGTTGTATTCGATCTGCACGATGTTCTCGTCAGCGGTGAGCATGCGCACCTGACCGGTGTGGCTGCTGAGCTGAGTGACATCGACTTTGGTGACAGATTCCAGCGGACGCGGCAGCTTGAAGTTGGGTCCCGGCGTCATCAGGCGATCAAATTTGCCGAAGCGCAGCACTACGCCGCGCTCGCGCTCATCCACCATGACCCATGCATCAACGACCAGCCAAAGCGCCATTAGGCCGCCAATGATCAGCAACAGATTGGGGCCGCTCGGCGCGCCGCGCGCACCGTTTTTTGATCCGCCGCCACCGCCGCCAAACACGCGACCCAAGTTGCCTTTTAGCTTTTCGAGGAACGCGTCGACATCCGGGCCTTGGCCCTTATCGCCATCCTTGCCGGATTCAGGGTCCTTGCGGCCACCATTCCACGGGTCTTTGCCGCCGCTGCCGGGTTCATTCCACGCCATATCTGCCGCTCCGTGCTGATCTATATTGGGCTGATCTATATTGGGCCGATCCAAATTGGGCTGACCTATTCCAGCCGCGTCGCGCGCGATTGCGGGCGTTACGCTTGGGGTGCTGCGTCCCGTCTCCGTCGCTGATTGATCGCTGCGCCGCACGCGCTGCACGAACGCCTGCCAGCCCTGACGCACTGCTGATCCTCGGCTCATGAATGGACGCGCTCTGTTGTATTCGATTTCATCCAGCATTCTCTCAAGTCAAACATGCGCTCGCTATTCGCAAGCTTACGTCACACTAATTCAGCGGCCTCAGCGCGCGCGTCAATCTCCGCCTTCAGCTGCTCACGCAGCGCCAACGAGCCTGCGTCCGTGCCGGTACACAGCTGCATGGCTAAACGCTCCGGCAAATCAAGCTCAAGCGACCAGCCTTCGTCGCCGACGTCTTCGCGCAGCACCGCGCCGGCCTCAAACAGCCGCGCACGCAAACGACCAGCTTCGGGCGGAAGCTTGATCCACTGATGAATACGCGAGGACGGAAACCGTCCCGCGATTGCTTCGCGCAGCAGGTCAATGCCTTCGCCGCTGTTCGCAGACAGCCACACCCGGCGAACGCTTCCATCTTCATCAAGATCGACACGCGGCTTAGCGTCTTCAATCAGATCGATCTTGTTGAAGACGATGAGCTGTGGAATATCGCCTGCTTCAATTTCTTCCAACACCGCTTGGACCTGCCCGACGCGCTCTTCCCGCAGCGGGTCAGCGGCATCGACGATGTGCAACAGGAGATCGGCATCGCGCGCCTCGCTTAAGGTCGAGCGAAAAGCGGCAACCAGATCGTGCGGTAGATCGCGCACAAAGCCGACAGTATCGGATATCGACGCCGGTCCGCAGGCCAAGCCTTCCAAGCGGCGGACCGTTGGGTCTAGCGTCGCGAACAGCTGATCGGCGGCGTAAGCATCCGCACCCGTCAGCGTATTGAACAAGGTTGATTTGCCGGCGTTGGTGTAGCCGACCAGCGCCACTCTGGGCATCTCATTGCGCAAGCGCGCGCGACGCATTTGGGTGCGCTGCACTTCAACTTTCTCAAGCCTCGCCTTCAATACATCCACACGCTTGGCGAGCAGGCGGCGATCGGTTTCGAGCTGCGTCTCACCCGGGCCGCGCAGGCCAATGGATCCGCCGCGCTGGCGCTCCAGATGGGTCCAGCCGCGCACCAGCCGGGTTGCCATGTGCTTGAGCTGAGCAAGCTCAACCTGCAGCTTGCCTTCATGGCTGCGCGCACGTTGCGCAAAGATATCCAGTATCAGGCCGGTGCGGTCCACCACGCGGCGCTCAAGCGCGCGCTCCAAGTTACGTTCTTGGCCGGGCGTCAGCGGATGGTTGATCAACACCAGATCGGCGCCGCTAGCCTCGCACAGCGCTTTGGCCTCTTCGACCTTGCCCGTGCCCAACAGCATGGCCGGATTCGGACGATCTAGTCGTGAGGTGAGGGTCGCGACAACAGTTGCACCGGCTGAACGCGTCAGCTCGGTGAACTCCTCTAGTAAGGTCACATCCTGTGAACCGGGCGGATACGGCTGGATGACCAGCGCGCTCTCACCCTTGCGGGAACGTTCAAACACGCGTGCGTTAGTCCTCTGTACCGACCGCGTGGTCGGTCACGTGATCGCTGCCGTGATCACTGCCATGCTCGCTGCCGTGTTCACCACCGGGCGGACCTAAGCGCACGTTGCGCGAAGGCACTACGGTTGAAATGGCGTGCTTGTAGACCATCTGGCTGACCGTGTTGCGCAACAGCACCACAAACTGGTCAAACGACTCCACCGTGCCCTGTAGCTTGATGCCATTGACGAGATAGATGGACACCGGCACACGTTCGCGACGCAACGCATTCAAAAACGGGTCCTGTAACGACTGGCCTTTCGACATCACGAGCTATCTCCTGCTGATTTATTGTTGTGTGCGGCATTTAAGACCGCGAGCGCTGGCGACAGCCTGATCCCCAAAGCTGGGGGGCGGCGACAGCAATTCAAGTGCAAATTGAGGCGGGTAAGCGAATCGAATGGTACACGCAGGGCGTCGCGTTCACGTCAGGACATGCGTCTTAGCCCATGTCTAAATGCGTGCGGGCATGAAGTCATTCAAGGCGCGAATCAGCCGATCGCGACTTACGTCAGCGTCGATTCGGCGCAAATCGTGTTCACCACGCAGCCAGGTCATCTGCCGCTTAGCCAATTGCGCGGTGGCAAATGTCGCAAGCTGGCGGAATTGGGCCGCGTCGGTTCGGCCATCCAAATGATCCCAGGCTTGTCGATAGCCAACCGCACGCATAGCGGGCAAATCAGCATGGATGCGTGAATCGCGCCGAAGCCGACATACCTCATCCAGAAAACCGGCCTCCAGCATGGCATCGAGGCGCTGCGCAATGCGCTCACGCAAAAGGTCGCGATCAGGCCAAAGCGCCAGTTTCAGCAGCCGAACCGGCAGTCTCGGCGGCGGTTGGCGCTCGGCCTGCCACGCGCTGATCGGCCTGCCGGTTGCACGCCACACCTCGAGCGCGCGCTGAATACGCTGCGGGTCGGTCGGCTGTATGCGCTTGGCGGCGACGGGATCGACTTCGGCAAGCTGCGCATGTAGAGCGGGCCAGCCGATCTGCTCAGCCTCGCTTGCGAGCGCCGCGCGGATGACCGGGTTAGCCTCCGGCATCACCGACAGCCCGTCGAACAAAGCGCGGAAATAGAGTCCGGTGCCGCCGACCATGATCGGCAGCTTGCCCCGCGCAACGATCGCGTTGATCGCCTGCAGCGCATCGACGCGAAACTCAGCCGCTGAATACGGCTGGTGCGGGTCGCAGAGGTCAACCAGGTGATGCGGCGCGGCCGCCAGCTCGTCAGCATTCGGCTTGGCGCTGCCGATATCTAGCCCGCGATAGACCAGTGCCGAATCGACGCTGATGATTTCGCCGCCGAAGCGGCTCGCCCATTCCAGCGCCAGCGCGGTCTTGCCCGACGCGGTGGGGCCCATCAGGGCGATTGCGGGCGGTCTTAGGTCGATTGCTGGCATTCGCCTAGCCTAGCCGATCGATAGCTGGCCGATTGATAGCTGGCCGAATCGCACCTAGCCGATCCGTATCTAGCCGATCCGCATCTAGCCGATTGGCATCTAGCCGATTGGCAGCCGACGCTTCGCCATGCAGGATGCGAAGGATGAACGAGTGTCTGGTCCAGCATCTGAAATCGGCCCTTGAGGCTACGCAGCCCAGTCAACTGGCCGTGGCGTTCAGCGGCGGCGTTGATTCGAGCGCGCTGCTGCATGCGCTGTCGCAGCTGCCTGCTGCCCGCGCGATGGGTCTGCGTGCGCTGCATGTTGATCACGGACTGCACGAAGAATCGCCCAGCTGGGCGCGCCACTGCATCGCCATGTGTACGAGCTGGCAGGTGCCTGTCCAAATCCTCCATGTCGATGTTGCACGTGACAGCGGCCTTGGGATTGAAGCTGCCGCACGCGATGCGCGCTACGCGGCGCTCGCCCATGCGATGCAGCCGGGAGAGTGGCTGGCGACGGCTCAACATCAGGATGATCAGGCCGAAACACTTTTGCTGCGCCTGCTGCGCGGCTCGGGCACGGCAGCACTCGGAGCGATGCGATCGACCCGCGCGCTGGGGACAGGAACGCTGTGGCGACCGCTGCTCAGCATTACTCGTGCCGACCTGCGCCGCTATGCGGACGCGCGTGCGCTGCGCTGGATTGAGGATTCCGCCAACGCCAACCCGCAGTTTGACCGCAGCTGGCTGCGCAGCGAGGTTATGCCGCTGCTGACATCGCGCTGGCCACACGCCAATAGCGCGATTTCACAGAGTGCGGCGCTGTTGGCAGACGATGGCGACCTCATCGCTATGCAGGCCGAGTGCGCCTTGAGTCTCTGCATAAATCGCACCGACTTCACGCTGCAAACGCTTGCATTGCTAAACCTGGGGGCAGCCCTTCGGGCGCATGTCATTCGGCGTTGGCTCGGCGAAGCCGGAGCCGAACCGATACCTCGCCACCTGCTGGCAACCATCGAGTCCACGCTGCTGGGCGAGCCGACCGATACAGTCGCTGAGGTTCGCTACGGCCGCGTAATCATTCGACGCTTTCGAGATCGTCTCTATGTCGAACCCGCCGTGCCGGCGCTCGATAGAGAGTGGTCCGCTGAATGGGATGGCCAGCAAGCGCTAACCCTGCCCGACGGCGGCGAGCTCACAATTGTGCCGATCTGGACAGGCGGCCCGCTGCAGGTGAGCTATCGCCAAGGCGGAGAGCGCATCCGTCTGCCCGGCCGCTCGCACAGGCACAGCGTGAAAAATTTGCTGCAGGAATCAGGCATTCCGCCTTGGCAACGGTCGCGGCTTCCGCTGGTCTGGCAGGGCGACGAGCTGCTAGCGATTGCCGACCTTGTGGTCTCAGCGCGCTTTGTCGAGCTTCACGCAACCACCGGCGAGCGCATCCAATGGCGCAGCCCGCGACACGCCTTTCAGACAACCCAGTCAGGCCCGAACGCGCCAGCGGAGCCTCAGTTCGCGCCAACATCGTCATAACCATTCGTTATGTCTGATTGATACGACTGCGGTTGTAGTCACCATGGCCGCGTGTTCCGATACGGCGTCAAACTTTAGCGTCGCGCGCGACATCAGGAGATCCGATGATTTACGACAGCATTCTCGACACGATTGGCCGCACGCCGGTTGTTCGCATCAATCGATTGGCGCCGGCTGGCATCACGATGTACGTCAAAATCGAGTCCTTCAACCCGATGAGCTCGGTGAAAGATAGGCTTGCGCTGGCGATCATTCTTGACGCCGAACAGCGCGGCGCATTGAAGCCGGGCCAGACGGTAGTTGAGGCTACTTCGGGCAATACGGGCGTGGCGCTAGCGATGGTTTGCGCAGCGCGCGGCTACCCGTTCGTCGCCTTCATGAGCGAAACGTTCTCAATAGAACGTCGCAAGCTGATGCGTGGCTTGGGCGCCAAGGTCATTCTGACGCCGGGTCCCGAGCGCGCCACGGGGATGGTCAAGCGCGCCAAAGAGTTCGCCGAAAAGCACGGCGCGTATCTGGCGCGCCAGTTT
>JBBSIY010000136.1:0-8543 GCA_038257785.1 Lysobacterales bacterium | reverse complement strand
TGGTAGCCGGTGACCTTGACTGTCATTTCCGATTCAGTAGTGTCGTCCATGTCAAACAGCACGCTTGTTGCCGGCCACGCCATCGCTACAAGAATGAGCACCGGCACGACGGTCCAAATGATCTCGGCAGTGGTGTTATGGCTCCACGTCGCCGCCACCGCGCCTTTGGAGCGACGGAAGGCAAACATGGCGTAAGCCATCGCGCCAAACACAACCACGCCGATCGCGACGCAGATCCAGAAAATCAGCATGTGCAGGTGGTACACCTTTGCCGCCGATTCAGTAACGCCTTCCGTCATGTTGAGCTGCCACGGCTGCGGGTTGGCAGCCAGCACCGGCAGCGCACCGAGCAGTGCAACGAACCCCAGCAGTAGCGCGAGGAAACGAATCGTTGCGTTTGGTTGAGCGAGCTTCATGCACTACCCCAGCTTGTGGTCGATGTCAGCCAATCTTGATGACGCTGATAGTTACGCCGCGGTGCGGCCTGACGCGGCCTCACCCAGACGCTCTCGAAGAATTTTCGCCAAGGATGCACGTTCGGCTTCGCCCAAGTGTGCACCCACCTCTACCGATTTACCGTGACTCACCAAGGTGAGTCGACCCTCGTTAAATCGCAGCTCGGTCCAGCGCGGATTCGCCAAGAACCGATCATGTAAATCCGGCAGCGCGCGAAGAACGACCGAAAGCTGACTGATCGCCAATACCTCTGCGCGCTTACCCGCCTGCCAGACGAGCCACAAACACACCGCAAACGCGCTCAATTCGAGCGCGGCAAACGCTGGTGCAAACACATTGCCCTGCATCCAGCTAAAGCCAGCGACCGACGCCGAAGCTAATGCCACCAAAACGAAAACTGCAACAAGCCTCGCTCGACTCATGGCCCGATTTGGCCAGATCAATAAACTTGTTCCGTCTCTGACGTCTGGATGGGTGATTTGCTCGATCACGGACCAATCACTTGTGAAGGCATGCAACACAGGAGCGGCGTCACAAACTTCGCCGCCAATAATAAGTCTCGGCAGGCACTTGCAGCAAGCAGAAGGCTGATGCTGCATGCACATCGCCGAGCTCAATAGTCCTTCAGTGAGTGTGCAGGGCGCGCAAACATGAGCTCTAGGCGGCCGATCACAGTCGGTGCGGCGCTTTTGATGCGCCACCAGCTCGCCCTGCCGTTTGCAGGGCGAGAGATGCGCGCGGGCTGCTTATCCCTGTCCAGCGCGCGCCTTCACCAGCGCGTAGAGGCGTTCGGCTTGCGACCGCAGGTCGGCGATGGCGGCTTCATCAAGCTGCTCACCATCGGCATGGCGATTAAGCAGAACTTCGCCGTTGTCGCTCCAGCCAACGATACTCTCCACGCCTTTTTGCTCGCGGGCGATCACCCACGGCTGGCCCTCTTTGTAACCGTAGCGCAGTGACGCAGAACCGGCATCGCCATAGTCCACGTTCTCACGCGCAAAGCGCAGATCGTCGCCGTCGGCAAACCCGTCCCAACCAATCGTGACATCTTCATTGATACGTTCGCCGGTGAGACGCTCCATGCCGCCGATAGAAGTCTCCAAAGCGTCGAAAGCTGCCTTCAACAGATCAGCCGGAGCCATGTCCGCCGCGCTGAAGTTGCCGCGCTCGAGCGTCAGGTTGGCCTGCTTGCTGTCGCCATGAGTCAGCACGTGCACCGGAGTCGGCGTGCCGTAGAGCATGGCGCCGCCGGCCAGCAGGCTTGCCTCGATACCGTAGACATGATCCGCATTGACCTTCGCCGCTTCGTACGGCAGCGCGTACCCGTAAGGCAGGCTGTTGGGGGCTGGCTCAATTCGCTCTGCAATGACCGGCGGAGCGATGCTTGGATCGCTTAGGTCAAGCAGACGCAAACGCAGCTCAAGCTTCGCCGGCAAGGTCGACAGCCCGCTGATCATCACGTCGCCACGAACCGCCGTCGCGCTGGCTGGAACAGATGTCACCGTGGGTGCGGCCTGCGCCCCTGCGGGATCCTTTGTCGAAGACTGTCCAGCGTTTTGGTCGCAACCGGCAAGTGTGAAGGCAGCAAGTGATGCAAAGACGATCAGGCCACGCATGGCGGTTCCTTAAATAGGAGGAATCGGGAATGGGGGAATGGAGAATCTCCATTAGATCAGCGCTTCAACGTGCGGCAGCGCTGAGCACGAAAGTGTAGCAGCAGCGCAGCGCTGAACAAGTGATCAGCGAATAGCTCAGCGCTCAATGTGATAGTTCAGTCCGGCGCGGCTTTCCTGACCTGACTCGATTTCGATATCAAATTTTTCACTGAGCAGATAGCGCAAGGTCACGATTTGGCCACTGCCAAACAGCGACACGCCATAGCTCAAGTAGAGCGCAGGCGAAAGAAATTTGCCGACGGTAAACGCTGCGCCGCCGAGCGTCTGCGAATCAGCCACCCCGAACGTGTCAAACCCCAGTCGCGAGCCAATCCGCTTGGCTAAGAAATTGCCGCCAAAGGCCGTCGCGGCCTGCCCCAGCTGCGCGCCTTCGGCCGACGACGCCGAACGCAGCGGCCGACCTAAAATCAAATACGACAATGCCTCAGCCTGATCAAGCGCTGGGTCAGACCATACCGACAGCTGCGGCAGTCGCGCGCTACCGACCACCTCGATACCGACGGTCACGCCCTCCACCTTGCGTTGAGCGCGCACTTCAATGCCGGGGTCATCGAGTGGCGACGAGGCGAACAGCAGCCGACCGCGGATGATCTCGAGATCCTGCCCGTAGGCTTTGTACGTGCCGCGGACGTTGAGCGTGCCGCGACCGGTGGTGGCGCGACCACTGCGTTCGTTTACCTGCAAGTTGCCATCGATGCCGCCATCGAAACCGAAGCCCTTCAGCGTCACCTTATCGCCGAGGGTGATTTCAACGCGCGCCCGGAGGTCGATTTTGCCGGACACTGTTTCACCTTCGCGCGGATCCACCACCACCACATCAGGCGACGCCGTCACTGCGCCGTCCAGTTCCTCGATCGCTATGGCCGCCTCAGGTATCACCACCTTGCCGGTTACGCGCAGCCTGCTGCCGCTATAGGCCAAGGTAAGATCGGGCGACACTGTGGCGCTGACTTGCGGCGTATTGGCGACGCGAACGCCTTCACCCGATAGCCGCAGCCGACCCTTGCGCGCCTCCTCAAGGATGTCATTGACGCTGCCCTCGATGCGCAGCGCGCCGCCGCCAGTATCGATAAGGCCATCGAGCTCGAGCAGCCGACCATCCCCGCGCAGACTGAGCGTCGATTCACGGACACGAATACCCAGAGCCGGCACTTCCGCTGCCAAGGCGCTCAGCTCGACGCTGCCTGCCAGCTGCGGCGCTGCCCAAGTACCGCTAAAATTTACGTTGGCTGCCGCTGCGCCCTTAACGTTCGCTGCGTCCGCCATCACGAGCTCTAGCGCGCTGATGTCAGGCAGATCCAACACCAGCTGGCCCTGCATCACCGCATCGGAAGTCACGAACGGGCTCGCCCCCGTCAGCTCGCCGCTGATGCGCCCGGTTTCCTCAAGCTCACCGTCAACCCGCACCTTCAGTGATTCGGCGTCCAGCGCAGCCGTTAGCTGCACAGCTGTCCACTGCAGCAGCGGCCGCTCGGCGAGATCGATCTGAGCAACGCTTCCGGCCGGTAGACGCAAGGCGATAGTTCCTTGCGGCTGTTCGCCCTTGCGATGCGAGAAGCTCAACTCACCTTCTGCTTGCCCCTCTACTTTTATGCCTTCAACGCCCAGCGCGGTGGCTAGCCCGTCGAGGTCTAGCGCGCGCAACTGGCCTGTGAGGGTCTGCCCCTTCGCGTCGCCGGTCGCGGCGAGGCAAATTTCGGCGGATCGCGAGCCGAGCAAACATGTTTCGTCGAGGCCAATTTGGCCTGCTTCCCAAGTAAGCGACGCGGGGGCCTTCATGCGCAGGGCTTCGGACCCGCCTAGTTCCAAGTCAAGCGTGCCGATTTGGCCAGACCAATCGTCGCCCCTCGTTGACCCGGCAAGTGCAAGCTCAAGGTTTGCACGCGCGCTGCGTGCGGAGATGCTCAGCGTATGGTTCGCCTTGTCGCCGCGCAGCTCCGCAACCAGTGCGTCAACGACGGCGCCGCCAAGGTCTAGCCCTTCAGCGTTGAGCTTTAGCTGTCCGTCCGACTCGCCATCCAGCTCGCCGTCAACGTCCACCGCAAAGAGCGCCGCTGAACCGAATTCGGTCGACAGGCGTTCGCCAGAAAGCGTGCCGACAATTTTCGGCGACGCGCGGCTGCCGCTTATGTTGAAGTTGGCGACGATCTCACCGACCGCGCCAGGCAACAGGTCGGCGAGGTTGAGCGGCGCGAGCTTTACCGCAAGATCTAACCGCTCACCGGGGTCGCCCTCTACCTGCAGACGCGACGTCCCCAGCGAAACATCGATATTTGCTCGGCTACGGGCACCGTCAACCACAAAGCTGCCACCGCCGCGCAGCGCACGCTCGCGCAGCGTGCCGCCTAACGAGTCAATCGCAATACGCAGCGTAGGTGACTGCGGATCCTGCACGCCGGTAAGGCCAATCTCGCCGCTAATGTTGCCGGGCACATCGGCCAGCAACATCGATGGGTCGAAGTCTTGCAGCGTCGCCTTGATCTCGGCAGAAAGTACGGGCGTCCAGCCGATCTGCCCACTTGCGGTAATGCTGCCGTTTTCTTCCTGAATTGCGAAGGTGTCCAGACGAAATCCGACGTTCGACAGCTGCCCCGCCAAGGCAACCTCGGCATCAATTACCCCACGCCTAAGCTGTCCGTCTACCAGCGCGACATCCAGCGCATCGGGCGTGCCCGATAGCGTCAACTGGCCACTCAGCAAGGCTTGCTCACCGGCGCTGCCAACGGGCAGCTCCAAAGCGTCGATCATTGCGTCGAGCTTTAGATCGAGCGCCTCGGCAAAATCGACTCGCCCGTGGATATCGAGAGTGCCGCGCGTGATTCGCGGCGGCGCGTTTGCGTCGGCGAGGTTCGCTGCCTCGGCAACGCTCGCACTAATTCGCAGCGCATCAATCGAAAGCGACCCACCGTCATCAACAAGCGCGAGTCGCGCGCCCTCCGTTTGCAGGCGCTGGCCGTCGATGTCGAGCAGGGCGTCGAGCGCGGCAGTGGTCGCGTCACCAGACGCGTTCATGCTCACGGCCAAGCGCTCAAACGGCGGCTCAGTGAGCCAGCGGCTGCTGCCGGCCAGCGCCAAATCAGCGCTCACCTGCCAGCGCATAGATGAGTCGATGCGAGCCGATACTTCGCCGGCGTCCGCCAGCGCCAAGTTGGCCGTCACATTATTCGACTCGCCGCCGATCCGCAGCGAAGCAGCCGGCGTCTGCTCACCTTCAAATGTCAGCGACGCAGCCAGCTCAGCATCGGGTTCGCCCAACAGACCGAGCATCAACGGCTGCATCACCAGCACACCCTGCTGATTGCGTGCCTCAAGGTCGGCAATCGAAAGCCGACCACCCGCTATCTCGAGCGATGTCAGGTTCAGCGCGGTCGCGGGCAGCACCACGTGCGCGCCTTGCACGACATCGAGTTGATCAACCACCAGCTCGGCAAGCGAGAGGTCAATCGGCAGTGCCAGCTCTGGCCACGGCAGACGATCGGGCAAACGTATTCGGGTAGGTGCCTGTTCGTCCGTTGGCTCGTCAAGCATCACGTGTATGCGATCAATCCGCAGCGAGTTCACCTGTAGGCGCCCGCTGATAAGCGAAGACACCGCGTGATCGAGGCGCAGGCTGTCGATATGAATGCTTACGCCATCGGCAACGAAGTCCACATCACGCAGCGTCAGAGGGCCGGCTAGCCGACCTTCCGAAGTACCTATCCGCAACGCACCTTCCGGCAGCTGCGCTAGCACCTGAGCCAGCGTCCAGTCGCGCGCACCGCCGCTATTCAAAAACCACAGCAAGCCGATGACCGGCAGCGTCACCATGACCAGCAGCGCAAGCAGCCATCGGCGCCGACGACTCATAGCTCAGGCCCAATGCCAATGTGAATTCGGACCACCTGATTGGGCTGATCCAAACCGTGCCCGACATCGACGCGCACCGGGCCGACCGGCGAGCGCCAGCGCAGACCTAAGCCGACGCCCACCGCCGGCTCAAATCCACTTTCATCAAACGCGTTGCCGGCATCGACAAATGCAGCGACCGCCCATTGCTCGCTTATGTTGCGTTCGAGCTCAGCGCTGGCAACCGCCAAGTGGCGTGCACCTGCGGCCTCACCGAGCAAATCCAGCGGACCGAGCTCCTGATAGCCATAGCCACGCACGCTGCGATCACCACCTGCGTAATTGCGCAGCGAGGGCGGCAAGCGGGAAAAATCATCCACCCACGTGCTCGCCACTTCACCGCGCAGCAGCAAGCGGTAATCATCCCCCAAGGCGCGAATCCATTTGCCGCTGAGTCCCGCTTGAGCGAAATCAATATCCGATCCTAGTGCCGTGCTGCCGACGCGCACATAGGCGGATAGCGAATAGCCGCGCTGCGGGTAAAGCAAGTCGTCGGCCTTCACGCGATCAAGGCGCAAGGCTGGATAAACCAAAAAGGTATCGCTGTTGCCGCCTTGGAGTTCATCAGTTGCCTGCTCATAGCGCTCTTTGTGCACGTTGAACTCAGCGGCCAGTTGATTGCCGCGCCAGCGCGCCGTTCGAGCAACACTTGCAATTCCGATGTCTGAAGTGCGGCCGCCAATTTCCTCCTGCCGCAGGCTCAAGCCGGCGTTCCACCAGCCGGGCAAATTTACTAGCTCTGGAATCCGATACTGCACGCCAATCTGCGAACGCCGCTGACCCACCTCAGCATCTGCCTTCAGCTTGTGGCCGCGTTCATTTACCCAGCGGCGATCTAGACCGAGTCGCAACGCCGCACCATTGTCCGTTCCAAAGCTGACACCGGCGCTGTAACGGCTGCGCTTTGCGGGCGTCACCTCAATTTTAATGGGCACTGACGGCGGCTCGGCGGTGTCGACTTGCTCTTCGTCTTCGTCCTCCTCCTCGTCGCCGACTTTCTGTCCAGACGCGGCAGCCGCGTCCGTCGCCCCTTGCCGCGCCGCTCGCCGCTCACGGCGCAGGTCGGGCTGGATATCGATCAGCCCGAAATAGTCCAACTCGAGTATCGCTCGATGCAATTTCAGCAGTTCGGCTTGGTTGTAAAACTCCCCCTCTTTGTAGGGAATCAGCGGCCTTAGGAATCCATCGCGCAGCTGGCTGCCGGAAATTGTGGTTTCGCCAAACACGTGTCGCCGCCCGGTCTTCCATGCCAGATCAATGTCCGCACGCTGCGTCGCACGCTCAACCTCGACGCGTGCGCGATCACTGCGCGCGCGAAAATAGCCGCGAGCCAGGAAAGTGCGCTGAATTTCCGCCTTGCTGGCCTCATAGCGCGCGTGGTCAAAAATCTTGCCGGTCTTTGGTCGAAAGTTTTTGATCAGCGGAGCAAGCACCTCGTCACCGCTACCCTCGCCGATCAGCTCAACGAGCGACTGCCTCACGCGCGTAGGCTCACCGAGCGAAATCTGGATTTGCACAGTGACTTTCTCGCCGTCCCGCACTGTCTCCGTGGTCACCTCGGCTGAGTAGTATCCGAATGGCTCAAGCGCACTGGACACCTGCCGAGGGATGCCACGCAGCTGGTACGCAAGCGTCGCTTCGGTGAACTTCTTGTCGGGCGGAACGCTGGTGAGATCAAGCTTCGCCAGCACGTTGTCGAGCTTCTTACCCTCGACACCCTCCACCTTGATGTCCTCGAGGGTCACGGCCTGCGTCGCCGTTGAGAGCAGCAGGATTACGATCGCCTGGAAAATGGCGCTCGCAGCCGACCGTCTCCTGTGACCAAGGCGGCGGGGTTCATTGCAGGCAAAAAAAGTCATGCGGCGACCTTACGCGCCGCCGCCTGAGCACAGAGTCAAGAAACAGCCTTCACACCTGGACGATAGTCAGCTGCGATACATCACCGACCTCGAGGAACTGCGCCGACAGACGACTCAACAGTGCCAGACGGTTGTTGCGCACGGCCGGGTCGTCCACTAGCACCATGACGCCCTCAAAAAATCCGTCAATCGGTTTGCGCAAGCGCGCGAGGCGCTTCAGCACGGTGACGTAGTCGCGCTCTTTCAGCGGCAAAAAGTTATCGCGCACGGCGTCCTGTAGCGCAACGTAAAGATTGCGCTCTGCCGCATCGCTCAGCAAATCAGGGTCGATGCGATCGACGATCGGCTCAGACGCCTTGCGCAAGATGTTGCGCAGCCGCTTGTTGGCTGCCGCCAGCGCGCCAGAGTCAGGCAGGCGAACGAACTCAGTCAGCGCAATCAGCCGGCGATTGAAATCGACAAGCGAGCCAGGACGCACTTCTAACACCGCCGCAAACATGTCGGGCGGCACCTTTAGATCGCTGTAGTAGCCCCGCATGCGCTCGATCACGAAGTCGTAGATCTCTTCTGGATCAGGCGGGCTAAGGCCTGCCGGCAGCAGCTCCGATGCCGCCTTGATCAAGGCACGCAAATCCACATCTAAGCCACCCTCGACCAGCGTGCGGCC
>JBBSIY010000135.1:0-8570 GCA_038257785.1 Lysobacterales bacterium | reverse complement strand
GTGCGCGGGGAGCGCGTGCTCAATCAGCCCGCCGGGCATGTGGAGGCAGGTGAAAGCCTTATTGATGCGGCTCGTCGTGAAACATTGGAGGAAGCCGCCTGGGATGTCGAACCCACCGCGTACCTCGGCACCTATCAATGGACCAGTGCAAGCGGCGCGGCGTTCCTACGGTTCGCCTTCGTGGCCGAGCCCGTCCGACATCACCCCGAACAAGCGCTTGATGTCGGCATCGAGCAGGCCATCTGGCTGACGCGGGATGAAGTCGCGGCGCAGCCCGAGCGCTTGCGCAGCCCGCTGGTGCTCAGTGTGATTGACGACTACTTGGCTGGCGTCCGGCTGCCGTTAAGCGCGCTGCGTTGGATCGCCTGATGACCGCAATCGCATCGGCATCGGCATCGGTGATGGTCGGTATTTCAGGCGGCGTCGATTCCGCCGTCGCCGCCATGCTGCTCAAACGTGCCGGAACGCCGATTTCCGCCCTTTTCATGACCAACTGGGAAGACGATGGCAGCGGCGAGTGTCGCTCCGAAGATGACCGTCGCGACGCGCTTGCCGTATGTGGCCGATTGGATATTCCGTTTCATCACGCCAACTTCAGTGGCGAGTATTGGAAAGGCGTGTTCCAGCATTTTTTGGACGAGTATGCAGCGGGACGCACACCAAACCCGGATGTGCTGTGCAATCGCGAAATAAAGTTTCGCGCCTTTTTGGACCACGCACAGGCCTTGGGCGCGCAACAGATCGCCACCGGCCACTACGCGCGAGTCACAAAGCAGGACGGCCGCTGGAGGCTGCTGCGCGCGAGCGATGCGGCCAAG
Organism: Lysobacterales bacterium; assembly: GCA_038257785.1. Classification (GTDB taxonomy): domain Bacteria; phylum Pseudomonadota; class Gammaproteobacteria; order Xanthomonadales; family Xanthomonadaceae; genus JANNWF01. The sequence continues at coordinate 7,752 of JBBSIY010000135.1, read as the reverse complement.
GATCAAAGCTATTTTCTGTGCGCGCTTACTCAGCACGCCCTTGCCGCCACGCTATTTCCGCTCGGAGAGCTGCACAAATCCGACGTCCGCGCGATGGCGCGCGACGCCGGTTTGCCGGTCCACGCCAAGAAAGACTCGACCGGCATCTGCTTTATCGGCGAGCGCGATTTCCGCAGCTTCCTCGCAGGCTATCTAGCAGCGCAAGTGGGCGAAATTCATGACGTGACCGGCAAGATCCTCGGCTCGCACGGAGGCGTGTGCTTCTACACGCTTGGGCAGCGTGAGGGCTTGCAGCTGGGCGGCGTGCGCGGGAGACCCTCAGCGCCGTGGTATGTGGTCGGCAAAGACGTGGCGCGCAATGTGCTCATCGTTGACCAAGGGCAAGATAGCCCGTGGCTTACTTCTGACGAGCTCGTCGCCATCGAGTCAAGCTGGACGGCGGGGAGCCCGCCTGCATCAAATTTTGAATGCGCCGCCAAAACACGCTATCGACAAGACGATCAAGCCTGTCGCGTGGCGGTCGCTGACGACGGTGCGCTAACGGTGAACTTCATCAGCCCGCAGCGTGCGGTTACGCCCGGTCAAACGGTGGTGTTCTACAGCGGCGAAGAATGTCTGGGCGGCGCCACCATTGCCCACACGAACGCCGCGCTTGAGTCTCGATTGAGAGTAGCCGCATGAAGCGTCGAACGTTAGCCTTGGCGGGTCTCGCACAGGCAATTGAAATTGTCCTGCAAACTGCCAATGACGGCGACGCCGATGTGGCGTTGCTCGAACCCGCCATTAACAGCCTGTTTGCGCTAGATGCTGACTCGGTCGAGGACGTCTTCGGCGGGCTTCCCGCGATGCGGTCGGCGCTGCAGCTACTCATCGCACACATTGAAGGCAGCGGGCCCCGCAGGGTAAGCGCCAACAGGATCGCCTTCACCGTGCTGCTGGTCGAACGCAAGTTGATCGCGCAAAAACGGCTACTGGAAGCGCTGACAAAAGGCGTCGCGAACGCGCAAGCCAAGCGCGAGGCGGGAGGATCGCTCTCGGCGGACGTACAGCAGCATTTTGGCGATCTGTATTCGGCAACGATCAGCACGCTGACGCCGCGCGTGCTGGTACAAGGCAACCCCAATCAGCTTGCGCAGTCCACCGTCGTTGGGCGAATTCGCTGCGCTCTGCTGGCGGCTGTTCGCTCAGCCGTGCTGTGGCGGCAGTTGGGTGGCAGCTGGTGGGACATTATTTTGCGCCGGGGTGCCATTGCCAGCGTGGCCAAAGACCTGATTGCTGACATCGAAGCCGGACAAAAGCCAGCGCTCGACTGATCACATCCAGCCAGCGACTCGCCCAATTCGCTGGCCCAGCTCGCCGCCTCGATGCGGCATAATTGCGCCGTTGCGCTGGCGCTTGTAAGCCCGCATCCCAACCCCGCCACGCCTTTTGGAGCATGCCATGAGTGACTCCTTCGCCACCCGCAAGACACTGTCTGTTGATGGCTCCGACTACACGATTTTCAGCCTTGCCGAGATGGGCAAGCAGTTCGATCTGTCGAAGCTGCCGTTCTCGATGAAAATCCTGCTGGAAAATCTCCTACGCTGCGAAGATGGGGTGTCGGTGACCAAAGCCTCCATTGAAGCGGTAGCGAAATGGGACGCCAGCGCAGAATCCGAAACCGAAATCGCTTTTATGCCGGCGCGTGTGGTGCTGCAGGATTTCACTGGCGTGCCCTGCGTGGTTGATTTGGCAGCGATGCGCGATGCGGTCAAAGCCCTGGGCGGCGACCCGAAACGCATAAACCCGCTTATTCCCTCGGAATTGGTGATCGATCACTCCGTCCAGGTTGACTCGTTCGGCTCAGCCGAGTCGCTAGATCTAAACGGCAAGATCGAGTTTGAGCGCAACAAGGAGCGCTACAGCTTCCTGCGCTGGGGGCCAAAGGCGTTCGACAACTTTAAAGTCGTGCCGCCCAACACCGGCATCGTGCATCAGGTCAATCTTGAGAACCTCGCGCGTGTGGTGATGGCGCGCGAGATTGACGGTGTGCGCTACGCCTTCCCGGACACTGTGTTTGGCACTGACAGCCATACCACGATGATTAACGGCATCGGCGTGCTTGGCTGGGGCGTCGGCGGCATCGAAGCAGAGGCTGCGATGCTCGGACAGCCGTCGTCGATGCTGATCCCGCAGGTCGTCGGCTTCAAGCTGACCGGAAAACTGCCTGAGGGCGCGACCGCGACCGACCTCGTGCTAACCGTGACGCAAATGCTGCGTAAGCATGGCGTGGTTGGCAAGTTTGTCGAGTTCTTTGGCGCGGGTTTGGACCACTTGCCACTCGCTGACCGCGCAACCATTGCCAACATGGCGCCGGAATACGGCGCGACCTGCGGCATCTTCCCGGTCGATAGCGAAGCGCTCAACTACCTGCGCCTGTCGGGCCGTGATGAGGCGCTGATCAGCTTGGTTGAGGCTTACAGCAAAGCGCAGGGCCTGTGGCGTGAACCCGGCGCCGCCGATGCCACCTATTCGGCAGTTCTGACGCTCGATATGGCTGCCGTGAAGCCATCGCTGGCCGGCCCGAAGCGCCCGCAAGATCGTGTGCTGCTAGAGGACATGCAGGCCAACTTCCGCACCAGCCTCACCGGCATGACTGCCAACCGCAAGCCAAAGACGGACGAGAAAGCCCGCATGGATGCCGAAGGCGGGTCGCAAGATCAGGCCGAACTTCTTGTGGGGAGCCCGGTCGCAAAAATTCGCGTACGCGATGTGGATGCAGAACTGACCGACGGATCGGTCGTCATCGCCGCGATTACCTCGTGCACCAACACCTCCAACCCGGCAGTCATGCTGGGTGCCGGACTGCTGGCGCGCAACGCGGTGAAGAAAGGCCTCAAGGTCAAGCCGTGGGTGAAAACCTCGCTTGGACCAGGCTCGCTGGTCGTCACCGACTATCTAAAGAAAGCCGGCGTAATGGACGATCTTGAGAAGCTTGGCTTCTTCGTCGTCGGCTATGGCTGCACGACCTGTATCGGCAACTCTGGCCCGCTGCCGGAAGCAGTTTCCAAAGCCATTGTCGAACACGACCTCGTGGTGAGCTCGGTGCTGTCTGGCAATCGCAACTTCGAGGGTCGAGTGCACTCCGAAGTGAAGATGAACTACCTAGCATCGCCGCCGCTGGTGGTGGCCTACGCGCTGGCCGGCACGGTCAACACCAACTTGACGACCGACCCTCTCGGCCACGACGCCGACGGCAACCCGGTCTATCTTCGTGACATCTGGCCGACGAACAAAGAAATCAGCGACATGATTTTGGCCACAGTCGGCCCCGAGATGTTCACCAAGAACTACGCCGACGTGTTCAAGGGCGACTCGCGCTGGAACCAAGTTGCCTCGCCGGATGGCGATGCCTATCAGTGGGACGACAGCACCTACATCAAGAACCCGCCGTATTTCGACGGGATGTCGATGGAAGTGGGCACCATCGCCGACGTGCACGGGGCCCGCGTCATGGGCCTGTTTGGCGATTCGATCACTACCGATCACATCTCGCCAGCCGGCAACATCAAGGGCAGTTCGCCGGCAGGACGCTTCCTGCAGTCGCGCGGCGTGCAGCCGGTCGACTTCAACTCGTATGGCTCTCGTCGCGGCAACGATGACGTGATGGTGCGCGGCACCTTCGCCAACATCCGCATCAAGAATCTGATGCTGGGCGGCGAAGAAGGCGGCAATACTCTGCACTACCCGTCCGCCGAAAAACTCTCCATCTACGACGCCGCTATGCGCTATAAAGAAGAAGGCGTGCCGCTCGTGGTGTTTGCCGGCAAGGAATACGGCACCGGATCATCGCGTGACTGGGCGGCCAAAGGCACCATGCTGCTCGGCGTCAAAGCCGTTGTCGCCGAGAGCTTTGAGCGCATTCACCGCTCGAACCTCGTTGGCATGGGCGTGCTTCCGCTGCAGTTTGTGGATGGCCAAAGTGCCAGCTCGCTGGGCTTGAAGGGCGACGAAGTCGTCAGCATCACGGGTCTGAATGACGGCCAGTCGCGCGTCGCCGACGTCATCGCTAAGCGTCCCGACGGCACTGAACTGAAGTTCCAGCTACAGGTATTGCTGGCAACGCCAAAGGAAGTCGAATACTTTCGCCACGGCGGCATCTTGCATTACGTGTTGCGGCAGCTGGCAGCGGCGCCGAAGGCGGCGTAAATCTGAGTGAACAAAGCCCAGCCGAGTGAAGCCTCGGCTGGGCCTTTTGAGCCAGCTAGCGTGGCATCTCAACGATCAAGCCTTGATTGGGCGCTAGACGTCCCTCACAGGCATCGGCGTAAACCTCGGCCAAGCCATCCAACCCGTTCAAGCGGACAATTTCCAGCCAGCGCTGACTCTTCGGCGCCGTGTCGCGGAGAAACGCCGATGACTTCGCTGAAAACTCGTCCACCCCCCACTCTTTCATGCGGCGCTGAATGTGGCCTGGGGCAAAGAAAAACTCGCTGTGTTCAGCAATCGGGCCGACATCTGCGGTGGTATCCCAATGTGTCAGACCTACGTTGATGCAGCGCTTCAGCTGTTCGCCAAGGTGTGCCTGAAGTTGATTGAGCACATCGCGATTGCCAGACATATCGACAATGACTGTCGGCACGCTGGCGTCCACGCTCTCTATGGCCTCGTAGGTCACCACCTGTTGGTAGACATCCAGCGAGCCAACGAACGCGCTGTTGCGACGCGAGGTCACCGCGATCGCTGGCGGCGCATTGCTATCCGCCGCCAAGGCATAGGCTAGACCGATACTGGTCTTACTCGAGGCGCTCAATATCAGCACCTGTCGCGCGCCAAACCAGCCCTGATCGGCAAGCATGTCCCAGAGGCAGAACGACGTCACGTGCAGCGGCCACAGCAGCATGCGGCTGTCGTCCATGCGTGCTTCATAGCCCTTTTCAGCCTGCACGCGGCTGTAGCTGTTGTATCCCGGAGGCAATGCGGTGCGATGGGCTGAGCCGTCAAACAGTCGCGTCGGCGTAAGCCGTACCGGCAGCACCGTCAGAAAACTAGCCGGCGGAAAATAACCGTAAAGACGTTCACCGACCGCCACATCAGGCGCCTTCGATTCGACAACATCGGCAAAGCCCCACACCGGCGTAACGCCCCAACCGTCTGCGTCGCCGCCGACCGGAGGAAAGAATTTCCAGTACCCGAGCGTGTCACCCGTGGCCGCATAGGTGATGTTATTTGCGGTGAAGGCGAAACGATCAACCTTAAGCAGAATTTCGCCGTCGGCGAGCGCCGCACGCGTCGCGACGTCGTCTGTCGCTTGGATGCGGCAAGTAGCGAAGTCGTCTTTGCGAACCTGAAATTGCGACATGGTCTTTTTCCTAGCCGAGCTGCGCGATGAATGACTTCAGCTTGCCCATAGCGGGCAACACATTGCTACGCATCTTTCCGAGGATGGCCTGCTTTTCGACATCGTCTTCGCGCACCGCCGCGATCATTTTGGTCACAGCGTCAAGTCGCTGGCCGACTAACCACTTCCCAATGTTGGGATCTTGCGACCAAGTGTATTGATTCGCTATCAGCGCCGCCATCATGCGCAGCCAGTCGATGTCGTGATTAGGCAGCGGCACCACTCCGCAAATTTGATTCTTGCGTTCATCGCCTTCGTACGCCGCCTCGATGTGAGCGATGAACGCCGCACTAAACACCGGCTGATACGAGCGAACCGTCTGCGGCGTAATCAAGCTGTCCTGGAAAATAGGCTTCATCTCTAAATTGCTTATTGCGCTTGCCGAGCAGTCAATATGCAGGTGGCCTCTACTGGTCGGAATGCTGCCCTTCTCAAGCACAATCTTGTCCGTATCAATCCGCACAACACGACCCATACGAACCACGTTCTTGATGCGGCGCAGCTGCTCTAGCTCAGCGTCACTGACCGTCGCGCCGTGAAACATGCTGGGGCGCACGCCGCGATCAATGCGCAGCAGCACGCCGGCGGCCTCCAGCCGATCAAATAGATCGGAAATCGAGTCCGCGTGGGCAGCGGCTTCAAACTGCGTAGCCAACGCGCCGACGGTATTGCCGAAAAACTCTTCAGTCGCTTGGGTATTGCGGCGATCAAGCAGCCAGGCATCGCGTGGTGCGATCCACTGAATCTGATCCGGATCAACCTTGTTTTGCAGCAGCCACAAGCAGGCATCAATGCCGGTTTTGCCAGCGCCAATCACTACGAAGCCGGCCGGGGCCGCCGCAACTCTTGGCAGGTCGTTAAGCGGCATAAAGCGCACGCCGGGCGCGACAGCAAAGTTCGGCGTGTGCGTTGATGGCACGGTGGTCTTTAGATACGTCGCATCAACCGTCTTGCGCTTTACGCTGACCTTTTGCCGCGCACCTGTCAGCAGCGAAACAAACTCACCGTCACCAACGTAGTCGCACATCGGAAAGTATTTGACACGGCCGCCGGGCAAAAAACGATGCCGCATCACGTCGTCAAAGTAGGCGCTGACTTCGGCACCGGTGGCGAGATCGTTGAGCCCTTGATTTAAGCCCACCTCATCTTTGCGGCCCTTGCTGAGCTCGGCCGAGCCGACGCCGGAATAGGCCGAAGGCTGATGCAGCGTGACGAACGGATAGGCGACGTTCCAGTGCCCGCCAGGCTTCTGGTAGCGATCAACCATGACGATGCTGGCATCGGTTTCAGTCAGTAGCGTATCGGCAAACGCCATGCCGACCGCGCCGCTACCAACGATCAAATAGTCTGCTTCGAGAATGGCGTGAGTCATGCGGTTCCTAGTGCTAAACGTGCGGTCAGATGGGATGTAGCTGAAGGTTTCGCAAGGGCGCGTGACGTTTCGCCAACTGCCGCCTCCTAGAACGTCAGCGCCGCGACTCGCGATCACGCGGCGGACTATATGGGTTACATAACGACGTTATATTGCTACTCTACATAACGCCGTTATGATCGTCAACAGGCCTCACATGGAAGACCCAAAAAGCAACATCCTCAGCGCCGCCTCCACGCTTTTCCTTGAAGGCGGCGTGGCGGCGCTCAACGTGCGGGCCATTGCTCAGCGCGCCGGCATCTCGACCATCGGCATCTATAGCCACTTTCAAGGTAAACAGGGCATCCTCGACGCGCTTTACATCGAGGGCTTTCAGCGTGTGTCGAAAGCCATGGATGTAGCCAGCCTCAACGCACCGACTGCGGGCCCGAGCAGCCGTGGGTCGAAGACGACGAAGCGTGCCGTAAGGGCTGACGCTAAGGCAGCGATACTCATCGCGTGCAGCAACTATCTTGAAAGCGCTGAGCAATATCAGGCGCACTACCAGCTGATCTTCGGCCAGCCCCTGCGTGGCTATGAGCCATCGGCAGATGCGCGCAAAGTCGGCGCAGCGGCGTACAAAGTTCTAAAAGATTTGGTCGGCCAGCTGCTGCCGTCTGACGCCAACAAAGCGGCACGCGACGATGCCGCCATTCAAGTGTGGTCGGTAGTGCACGGCTTCGTCGGCCTGCACCAGCACGCCGTCACAGAGCTGGTCGATATGCGCCAATGGCGCACCCGGGCGATGCGCGTGCTTGAAGTGATTGTTGAAGCGATAGCGGCGGGCGAGACTGCTGCCGAGTAAGGCTACGCGGCCTCAGCCGCCCATGGCTTCTCGGTCCGCTCTTTCGCGCAACGTTTTGAGCGCTTCACTGTTCGGCAACGCTTTCAATCCATCGTCCGCCAGCGTGCGGCAGTTGGTCCAGAGCTGCCGGTCGCACATCGCCTGCGCCGAACGTTG
>JBBSIY010000134.1:0-8611 GCA_038257785.1 Lysobacterales bacterium | reverse complement strand
GTGCTTTGGTCGATGTGTTTGAATACCGCCTTCCACGCCAGATACATTTCGTCGGCGTTATCGAAGCGCTTCTTGTGATCACGGCGCAGCACTTTGGCGAAGAAATCGGCCAAGGCGTCGCGGATGGATGCGTCGAACTTTTCGGTGTCGAGACTCGCCTCTGCGTCGCAGCTTGCGGGGTCCTGCCCTGCACTGCCCCATGTTGGCAAGGTACCGGTCGCCATCTCATGCAAGGTCATGCCGGCGGCAAAGCGCTCGGCATGCAGATCCCAGCGCGCGGGTTTCCGATTGCATAGAAACGGATCGAGGTATGGCGGTGTGCCGGCCCGAATGTTGTCGTTGGATGCGCGCGCTAACGAGAAATCAAACAGCTTGAGGGTAAGCGCGCGTTTGCGGTTCTCACCGATGCCGATGTTCTCGGGCTTGATGTCGCGGTGGTTGATGCCCTCGCGCTCGAGATGGACGAGCACGCTGATCAGCTCGTCGCCGAAACGCTCGAGGAGATCGAGCGACAGCGGCCCCTGTTTGCGAAGACGCTGACCAATGGTTTGATCGCCCGCCTGTTCGATAAAGATTGCCGTGCGACCGTCAATTTCATGCAGGCTGAGAAACTTGACGATGTTGGGGTGATACAGATCCTTCAGGGTGGCGGCTTCAGTGCGCAGGCGCTCGTTAAACGAAGCGTCCTTCGCAATCTTGAGCACGCCTTTTTGATCGCCGAGTTCGACGGATAGCGCGTAGCAGGTTGATCCGCTGCCCAGTCGCGCCAGCACTTTAAAGCCACCAGTCAATTGATCGTCACGCTTGGCGTCAGCCGGGTTGGCTCCCAGCTCGGGCTCGGGCGTCGTTAGCGCATCTTCGACGTCTTCCAACAGACGCAGAAATTCGCGGACGTCAGACGGGCGATCCGTCGGGTTCGGATCGGTGGCGAGTTGGATCAGGTGCTGAAGGCTGTCTGGCGTTCCGTCGAGCACTTCAGAGATCAGCAAGCCGGGGCCGCTGCGACACTTCTCCAGCATCTGCTCAACATCGCCCGCGGGATGTTTGCCGCTGAAGATCGCGTAGCTCAGCGCGCCGAGTGAAAAGACATCAATACTGGCCGCATCGTAGCCGTGCCCAGCCACCACTTCTGGCGGCGCATAAACGGCGGACTGTGGGCTGTCGATTACGCCGGCGAGCTGACCGACGTGCAGCGTCATACGACTCGATGAAGGCGTGTGCGGGTCTGACGTGCCGCTTTGCCAATCGCGGATCCAAGCGTGGAGGCCGCCATCTGCATCAAGCGTGATTTCGATGGTCCATGGACTCAACGCGCGGTGGTAAATGCCGCGCTGATGGGCATAGGCCAATGCCTCGCCAATCTGGCGTACGAGATCCAGCCGTTGACTTAGTCCGAGCGGCGCTGAGGAGGCATCCAATCGATGCGCCAGACGCTGCGCGTCTGGATGGTAGTCGTAGATCAGCGCTGGTCCGATTTCACTTTCGGTGAGCTGACCGGGTGCAAGCAGATGGTCGTGTCTGATCTCACGCAGAAGTTCGTACTCGCGGGTAGCGATGTCCTTGCGCTCGCGCTTCTCAGCTTCTGCTGCCTTGGGTGCGGCAGGAAAGATGCGCACACGCTTTAGGTCACCATCGACACGCGCGTGGCACGCTTCCCAGTCCTGATAGCGGTCGTTCTCACTGATCAAACGGACCAGCCGATAGTCGCCTGCGGAAGCTGCGCGCGTACGCTGACGAAGTCCCAACTGCTCCATCGCACGCGCAAGTGATCGCTCTAAGTCTCGACTGATTAGCGTGCGGCCTTCTGACGCTGTTGCCCGCCCCTGAATCAGGTCAACGATGCTGTGTTCGCCTCTGCGATCTGCATCCGGTCGGCGATAAATATGCTGCGCAGAGACTTCATCGAGCCGCAGCACGCATTGCGGCGATGACAGGAACACAGCCGCCTCGATATAGGGCACACGACCGTTCTTGAATGCCGCTTGCCTAGCCAGTAATGACTTGAGCTTCTTCGCTTTTCGATTGGCCAACAGCAGCGGATTTTCATCAAAGCGCTGGCGCCCGTTGGGCGCGATGACTTCCCACGTGTTTTGGTTGCCGGAGATGGTTCCGGACCAGTGCTTGATTTCGATGAGATAGATGCGATCGGTCGACAGGACGAGCGCATCGACCTCGTTGATGCTGCCGTCCTCGGCAATGAACTCGAAATTGGACCACGCGCAAAACGGCGAAGTGTCCGGCAGGCGCGCACGCAGCAGTTCCAGCGCTTCCTGCTCATGCGGGAAGGCTGAAGGATGAACCACATGCCAGCGACCTGAATTTGCCATCACTCGCCCCACAGACTGTCGCCGCATCTTACCGGCGGGGTGCGGTTACGGTAAGCGGAGGGACTTGCCACGCCGGTTGATGCTCTGCGGAATTACTCGTTCAACGGGCTTGATCAGGGTTCAACAATGTTTAAAAGTGAATTTGCCGATGCCTCTTCCGTCGACTCACTGGCGAGCAGCTCGAATGCGGGAAAAAATCATGCGCTTTGGCGGGACAGAAAAGGCAGCGACGAGTCAATGAATGACGGCTGGGCGAGCCGCAAGCTCCGGTTGCGCATTGACTCGCCGTTCGAGCCCAGCCTTCTGTGACGAACAAAATCGAGACAACCTCGGGTCGTCAACACCCAATTCTGCGCGCCGACGCAATGCGCCGGCGCGCAGAGTGTCACTTACAAGAGTGCCTCGTATTCCGCGGGCACACCCAGTGCATGAAACGCTTTGCGCACCGCGGCAGCGAAACGGATGGCATCTACCCCGCAGCCATAAGGCAAAGGGAAATAGCCTTGATCAATCGGCATTATGCTACTTGGGTCTAGATCGAGTGTTTGCCTAGAGCTTGCCTCGAGGATCTCATTGATCATCCACAATTCGGCTCCAATCCCCGATTCGCCAACTTTGCCCGTGGCATACAACGGCACCCAAACTATCGTAGTCCCTCGATAGTGCGTGTCGTTTTCCCGTTCGGACGCAGGCATGTCCGCAGGTGCGGGAATCAAAATATCGATAGTGCCGCCGATACGGTCGGCTAGCACGATTGGGTCCCGCAGCAGAATGAGCTGCTGCGTTACTGAAGCGCTCTTGAGCTCATTCACCCATTTTCCAAAACGTTCTGCGTGAATCGACCGGTGGCTGCGGAACCACGAGTCACGCAAGCGCATGCGGAAATCCGGAAACTGGATCACAACGGACTTCGCCTGCTTGATCAAGATGGGGCAATCGAGTGTCCCAATCTCTTGACCGTTAGATTTCAAGACGAACTTGAGCGCCTCCGGCGACAAGGGGCTCACTGCGTCGGGGTGAAACGCTGTTGCGGCACATGCGGGGATGCCTCGCATGGCTGGTGAATACTTCTGACTGTTGGGTTCCATGGGTTTTCGTGTCTCCAAAATGGATTGCGCAGAGTTTCGAGGAATTCTCCAAGTTCACCTTAGTCACTCGAATCATGGGCAGGCATGTATCGCGCCTATGCCCGTGAACCAGCGGATGATCTTCGCGCTGGTATCTGCAGAGCCAGCGCGAAAAAGATAGTAAGGGCACGGAGTACCCCCAAAAGTCTTTCGCACCATTTGGTTTCAGGCTGAGTCCTCAAGGGCGCTGAGAACTGAACGCTATTTTTAGGCCTGAAAAGGACGATCGACTGAGCGGCAGCTGTACAGCTCATGCCTTCCTAGATCGCCTAGGGAATCTTGCCCGCGTCAGCTATGGAATGGCGGTATGAGCCGCGGCCGACCTTTCAAGACTTGATGGATGTCTGTCGTTGATCTGAGCCAATCGATATCTAGCCAGATGGAATAGGCGCGAACAAATTTAGACGATGTGGCAGGCGAATCCGATCAGATGAAGGGTGATATGCGCACAGTCAGAATTGAAGCCGATATGGCTGGTATCGGCAACATCGATTCCGCGATCGAACCAAACATCGTCGACAACGTTTGGCTGCAACGTCTGCAGCATTCCCCAATGCATGCGTGTCTCCGCCCACCGAAGTGACCGGCGCAGCCAGACAAGCTGCAGACACTCCGCTACCGGGTGAGGGCGATCGCATATAGCTGAGCGAGGCGACGCGTCTTCGCCTCGGTGGCGATCTCTCTCGTCTGAAGGCAAGACATCGCAGCCCGCTCAAAGACACCGATCACCTGAAGCAGATCAACGTGCGTGATGTTGACCGTGAGATGCCTGCGCGCCTGGTTGATGCCCAAGCGCAATGCCCCGGCGTACTTGTCTGTGGTTGGCTCGATCTGAAACCACTTGTCATTTGCCATGCCGTGGCCGGCTGCGCGAAACCGCTCGGACTGGCCAAGTAATACTGCGAGGAATAGCGCGATCTCACAGGGTGAGAGCCTCAGGTTTATGGCAGCTTCCCAGTTCACGCCATTCTTGCAGTCCGCGCCATCCTTAGCCGCAGCGGCTTTGAGGTTGACGGTCAGCAGAGGGTTAACCGTCGAGTAACGACCACACTCAAACTGGACCGCACAGGCGCGCCCGAAGACTGTGTGCTGATCGAAAGCGCGCTCACCACTCACGCGCGTTGCGCGCGCGTCATCGATGCGGCGCACGTGGGCACCGCCCAGTTGGCCGCCGGTATTGGCTGGATTGCGAGACGCGTCAGCAGCGGGATTGCCGCCGACTAGAGAGCGATGGACGTATGGAGCCGACCTACCCTCCTGAGGCGTGATGGAGATCGCCTGTCGTGCATGTGACTTCATCGCAGATGGCGCTGTCAGCTGGAATGGGTTTCCGTCCTCTCGTGCTGAGCCAGAAACGGGGCTCAAATGAACACTCAGCCAATCTGTTGCGGCCGAATTTGAGATTGGCGTGTCAAGGGCCGCATACAGGTGGTCAACGTTGGTGATGCGCGAGCGGAACGCAGCAACGTCGTCACTTGTGGTGAGCACGCGTAAGCCGCGCGCTGCTAGGCCTTTGTTGACGGCGGAAAAGTTGGCATAGCGCGTAGCCGGCGAAGTGTCACTGGCTGATGCATTGGTGGTGCTCATCGATCCTCCTAGGGCATCCGTTCGTGGATGGCTCAAGGAAAACATGAGATCGACGGCGCGCAAGTCGGCCCCTAGGGACCTCGCTCACGCAACTCCGGCCCAGCCTGGCGAGGCCGCGCTTTCTGTCCCCGAAGGCCGCCCGGAAAAACTCAGGCGCGTGAGCGGTAAAGGCAAACGGGCCGACGACATGACTGACCCGCCGGTTGAGATCGCTTTGACCAACGCCCAGGTTGCACCTGCTTTCAGCGGCGCCGGCTGCTGCCACAAACCGCCCAAATCCCAGGGGCGAGCTTCAATTGGGGTCCGCGCGGAATGCAACACAACGTGCATCTCGACTCATTGCGCGAACCGGCGGCGTCGCTTGCGCGTGCTGATTCGTGTGCCACTTTTGATAAGCACTGCCGCACCGGATTCATGTCGCTCAGGAGTCCACTTGCTGACGCTTGATCGACGTGATCTCGGGCAGAGGTGCAATAGCCCGTGGTTCCAGTCCAGCTGCATACCTATTGTGAATTCCAAAGGGAAGTCGATCATGAGTCAACACTCTCCGACCCACTACAAAGCCATTTAGCAGACCAACGCTCGATTGGCGGCCTTGTGTATGCCGCTCATCACGACTGAAAACGAAGCGAGGTTGATAGCGACGTTCGGTGGGATTGCCGAACTGAATGCTGAACTGAACATGGTGAAGCGTGATCCAGATTGGGCCGCTTCAATTCGCAACGAGATCGAGAACGCGATTGGTTCGTCGCCCACGTCGTTACGATCGATTGAAGACGATCCCGATCAACGCCGTTACCGAATGCGCTCAGCGTCGTCACCGCTTCCAAAATTATCTCCGCCCTCCGCATCAAGACCCGCTCAACAATCGCCTGTACTGAGCAGTAACGCCACACAGCACAGCTCGACCCGAAAGGTTGCGCTGAAATCAGACCGGGTGATCGTCTACGTAGATGATCAGGCGATTCGATTCGAAGTCTGCAGGCTTCGAGAGGACAGTGCTCGTCTATTCGTCGTGCGAGGCGTTGACGAGCCCAAAGGCGACGTCGACTGGGATGACGCGGACTGGCGCGGCTCCCTCTTTATGGGGTTTTTTCCTCATCAGCTCGGACTCGTGCTGAGCGCGCTCAGCGGGCAACTCGACCGTCTATCAATCTCAGGCACGTTGGACGGTGAATGGATTCTCTTTGAGTCAAATCTGAGGACATGCGCTGGGATCCAGGTAACGCTCGGCAAGCGAGACCGGCGCATCGTCACTTCAGTTTGCCATCGAACGATTCTTCAGGTGATCGACGTCGTCGAGCGAGCCGGTGTTGACCTGTTGGACGGCGAGCAGCTTCCGCTTCAGACAAAACTTGCTAGACAGGCAGAGCTCTACATCAGGCACGAGTCTCGACGTGCGGCATTGGGACCGAAAACTGGCTGAAATTGCTGTTTTGGGCGCAACCACCTCGCAACCCCCCTGTGTGATGGCCTAGTTGCGACGACGTTCGACGTTTTTTTGAGGTCAGCATAGAGCTCATGAACTGCACCGACTCATCTACTACTTCGCGAACATCCAGCTCGGGCCTTGGCCTGAATCTTACGCAAACGACTTTCCGAAGGCGCAACGCCATCCGCTCGGTTTACCAGCGCCCTCTACATCGCCCACAAAAGCCAGAGGACCGCAACTTGAAGAGCGACTCGACCCATCATCGGGAAACCGAGCACCCGCCAGTAATCCAGCGAGCATGGCAGTACTGCCTCGCTCGCTCAGAGATAGCCACATTTACACGCGCGCGAACTCGTACGGGACAGGTTAAATTTCTGAGCAGCAACGGGATCAGACATTACATAGATCGTAGTGGTTGGCCTGTCGTGATGCGCTCGGCGGTTGAGGGGCCACCTACGGAACACGCCATCAAGTCCGGCTGGAAGCCCAACAAGGCTTTTGATTGATGGGACGGCGCCCCACCAACCCGAATGCAGTGCCCCACCTTCGTCGACGCCTGCGCGCCGGAAAGACGTGGTACTACTACGACTTTGGCGGCAAGCCTCGGCGCGAGCAACCGCTCGGCTGCGACTATGGCCTAGCTATCAAGAAATGGGCCGAGATTGAGCGTGAGGGGGTCGAGAAGCCTCGTGCGGTGATAACTTTTCGATACGTGGCTGATCGCTACCGTGCCGAAGTCGTTCTAACCAAAGCTAAGCGCACCCAAAAAGACAACTCAGCCGAACTGACTAAGCTGCTGGCGTTCTTCAACGATCCTCCAGGACCGCTCGAAGCGATTGAGCCACAGCACGTTAGGCAGTATCTGCGCTGGCGCAACACGGCACCTGTCCGCGCAGCACGCGAAAAGGCTCTGCTTTCGCACATTTGGAACTGGGCCCGAAACCAAGGCTATACGTCGCTGCCAAATCCGTGTGCTGGCGTCCGCTCGGAGAAGTCGCGCGGCCGCGACGTCTACATCGAAGATACAGAATTTGTTGCGATATGGGAGCACGCCACCCAACCGCTTCGCGACGCCATGGATCTTGCCTATCTCACTGGACAGCGCCCCAGCGACGTACTTGCATTCGATGAAAGTGATATCCGCGACGGAGAACTCCATATCCGTCAGGGCAAGACCGACGTCAAGATTCGGATGTGCGTCTCGGACGAACTCGCCGCGGTACTCGAACGCATCAAGATCCGCAAACAAAATTACTCTGGTTGCAGCACTGCACTGGTCGTCAACAAACACGGCCGCCGGGTAAGCCTCGCAATATTGCAGCGCCATTGGGTCGATGCCCGAAAAGCTGCCGGCTTCTCCGCCGCTTTGCAGTTCCGCGATCTGCGAGCGAAGGCAGGCACGGACAAAACCGACAGTTCAGGTGACCTACGTCAGGCACAACAGCAACTCGGCCACAGCTCTGTCGTGATGACCGAACACTATGTCCGAACTAGGCGCGGATCAAAGGTCACCCCCACGAGATGAGCGTCCATCCGGGAAATGTGGCGTCGATTCGCTGATCCCAAGGCACCAAGGACTCGACCCAGCCCAGGCGTGAAAAAGCGCGGCGCCGAGGCGATTTCAACTGCTCAACAAACCAGTAGCGCTGCTGCCCGAGGAAGTCGGTCAACTCCCTCATCAAGTTCGCAGCATGCTCACTTTCGGACAGTCAGCTTGGCTAGGCGAAACAGCCTCGCCGTGACCATGAACTCGCCGACGCAGCCCGAGTTATGCCGCTGACATGGACGCCGGTCAAACGCGTCCTGACGAGATAGTTATGGCCGAATTGCGGAACAGATCAGGAATTGCGGAACAGATTGATCATTAGACTCGGGCCTCGACAGCGCCTGAAAGCCAATGAGATGGCGGAGAGGGAGGGATTCGAACCCTCGTCACGGTAAAACCGTGAACCGGATTTCGAATCCGGCGCATTCGACCACTCTGCCACCTCTCCGCGGTGCTTCCTGAGTCGAGTAGGAAGGGCGCGGAGCATACATGCTCCACGCCTCCGTTCACAACAAAATCGTTTGATCGATAAAATGTCGAACACCTTACGGCCCGCTGCGCGCGCTGGCTTTCGGCTGAAAGAAGAAATCTC
>JBBSIY010000133.1:0-8629 GCA_038257785.1 Lysobacterales bacterium | reverse complement strand
TGAACGCCGGATATGACGCCTGCGAGCGCGGCTATCGCAGGCTGCTTCCGCAGTCGCTGGATCGTCCGGTCATCGTGTTGGGCATCGCGGGGCTGGCATTTGGCGCGTCGCTGCTGGTGATCACACGGCTCGGCACCGACTTGATTCCACAGTTCGCGCAGGATCGATTCGAGATGACCGCCAAGCTGGCGCCCGGCACCCAGCTGCGTGATACCGATGCGTTGGTTCGAGCGATTCAGGCGCGCCATGCCAACGACGCTGATATCCAAGTGCTTTACGGCGTGAGCGGCAGCGGCACGCGACTCGATGCCAATCCGACTGAGTCGGGCGAGAACATCGCCAAACTGTCGGTGGTGTTGGGCAAAGGCTACAGCCGCAGCACGGAGGCAGCGGTTACCGAGAGGCTGCGCGAGACGATGACGGGCTTTCCGCAGGTCGAGGTTAAGTTTGGGCGGCCGGAGCTATTTAGCTTTGCCACACCTTTAGAAATTGAGCTGCGGGGGCAGGATTTGCTGGCCATTGAGGCGGCGGGTCGCAAGCTAACGGCATTGATGCGCGAGAAGGCGTATTTCGCCGACGTGAAGTCGACGGTTGAAGCAGGGTTTCCGGAAATCCAAATTCGCTTCGATCAAGAGCGCGCGGCGGCGTTGGGATTGACCAATCGTCAGATTGCCGATCAAGTAGTGCGCAAGGTGCGAGGCGAAGTCGCAACGCGCTATTCGTTCCGTGATCGGAAAATCGACGTGCTGGTTCGAGCTCGGGAGGACGATCGCTCCTCCGTGGCTGATATTCGTCAGCTGATCATCAATCCGCAAAGTGATCGCCCGGTAACCTTGTCCGCAGTCGCCGATGTCGTGGAGACCTTGGGCTCAAGCGAGGTGCATCGCTCCGACCAGGTTCGCGTCGCCGTAGTCTCGGCGAACCTTCGCGGCATCGACCTCGGCACGGCGGTTAAAGAAGTCGAGGCCTTAGTAGCGGCTAATCCGCTAAGCGCCGACGTTCGTCTGCACATCGGCGGTCAGGGTGAAGAGCTGCAGGCATCGCTCAATTCGCTGATGTTTGCGCTGGGGCTGGCGATATTTTTGGTCTATTTGGTGATGGCGTCGCAATTCGAGTCGCTGCTGCATCCGTTCGTCATCATGTTCACGATTCCTTTGGCGCTGGTTGGTGCGGTGATGGCGCTGTGGCTGTCGGGTTCTCCGGTGTCCGTGGTGGTGTTCATTGGCCTGATTTTGCTGGTCGGCATTGTGGTGAAAAACGCCATCGTATTGCTGGACAAAATCAACCAGCTGCGACTGGCTGGCGTGCCCAAGCGTGAGGCAATTGTGGAAGGCGCCATGACGCGGCTGCGGCCGATTGCGATGACTACGTTGACAACGCTGTTCGGCTTCGCGCCGCTCGCTTTTTTTGGCGGCGAAGGCGCGGAAGTGAAAGCGCCGATGGCCATCACGGTGATTGGCGGACTGCTAGTTTCAACGCTGCTGACGCTCATTGTGATTCCGGTGATGTACGCATTGCTTGATCGACAGAGCGACGCTCGCTATCGCGAGCGCGGCCGGCTGGCCGAAGCATCGAGCTCTGAGACACACGCGATGGGAGCCGCAACGTGACCCTTGCTGAGCTCAGTCTGCGTCGCCCGGTACCCGCGGTGATGATGTACGTGTCGCTCATCGCGATGGGCCTGATCGCCACGCAGCGGCTGGCACTGGAGCAGTTTCCCGACGTCAATCTGCCGTTTGTCTACGTCAACCTGCCGTATCCAGGCTCAACGCCGGAAGAAGTCGAGCGCAGCCTGGTTCGACCGGTTGAAGAGGCGCTCGCTACGCTGCCATCGATCGGTTCGATGAACTCGAACAGCCGCGCCGATGGCGGCGGCGTGTTTGTGCAGTTCTCTGACTGGGGGCGCGATATCGAAGTCACGGCGAGCGAAGCGCGCGAGCGCGTTGACGCCATTCGCGGCGAGCTGCCGGACGATTTACAGCGCTACACGGTGCAAAAATTTTCGCCCAGCGATGCGCCGTTTTTACGCCTGCGATTCGCCGGCGAGCGCGATATGACCGGCGAGTACACGCTTATCGAGCAGGGCATGAAGCGCCGGCTTGAGCGTATCCCCGGTGTAGCGCGGGTGGACATCAGTGGAGCGCCGCCGCCAGAGGTTGAGGTCGCCATTATTCCCTCGCGCCTTGGCGCGCACCAGATTGCGTTGAACGAGCTTGCCGCCCGCCTTCAGGGCATTAACTTCTCAGTGTCTGCCGGCGAAATTGATGATGGCGAACGCCGCTTGCGCGTGCAGCCGGTTGGTGAAATGCGCAGCCTAGATGAGCTGCGAAATCTTGTTATCAATGACACTGGCCTGCGGCTGTCGGATATTGCAGAAGTTCGCCTCAAGCAGCAGGTGACCGACTTCGGCCGCCGGCTCGATGGCAAAGCGGCAGTGGGTTTAGACATCTTCCGCGAAAGCAACTCCAACCTAGTTGATACCTCGAAAGCGGTGATGGAGGAAGTCGAAAAGATTGCCGCGACCCGCGATTTTGAAGGTATCGAACTCAAAGTCATTGGCGACCAGGCGGATAGCGTCAGCAGCTCGCTAGATGAGCTGGTGAACGCGGGCGTGCTGGGCGCGCTGCTGTCGATGCTGGTCCTGTACTACTTCCTTCGACATTGGCCCTCAACCCTGATGGTCACCTTGGCGATTCCGGTGTGCTTGATCATGACGCTGGGGGCGATGTACTTCTTCGGTATGACCTTGAACATCCTCACGATGATGGGGCTGCTGCTTGGGCTTGGCATGCTGGTCGATAACTCGGTTGTGGTGGTTGAGAGCATTTATCAGCAGCGCGAAAAATATCCGAACGACCCCGTGCGCTGCGCTATCGAAGGCACGCGCGGTGTGCAGCTGGCAATCAGCGCCGGTACGCTGACCAGCATCATCGTCTTCGCGCCTAACCTGTTTGGCGAGCGCAACTTTGTGAGCATCTATCTCGGGCAGGTAGCTCTCACTATTACGATGGCTTTGTTGGCGTCGTGGATCATCGCGATCAGCTTGATTCCGATGATTTCTGCGCGAATAAAAACGCCGCCGTCGCTGGGGGTGACGACCGGGCTTGTGCCATGGTTAACGCGGAATTACGCCCGCGCTTTGCGCTGGTCGCTTACCCATCGAGCGTGGTCCGTGCTGGGCATTTTCTTGGTCATCGCCATTAGCATGATTCCGGCCAGCTCCACCCGCTTCGACATGTTTCAGAACGAGTCCGGTCGCGAACTTGAGTTCAACCTGCAGTGGAAGGGTGCCTATAGCCTTGAGCAGGTGTCTGCAGAAACGCTGCGCGTCGAGCAGTACCTCGACGCAAACCGCGATCGCTACCAGATAGAACAAATCTATTCTTGGTTCAGCGAGCAAGGCTGGGGCGGCATTCGACTCAACTTACGCGAGCCCAATCCGGGTCTGCTGGATTACTTGATGCTGCGTAATCATGAGTCGGACTTGCTGTCTGCTGAGCAAGTGAAAGAGATGCTGCGCGAAGAGTTGCCGAAGTCCGCCCGCGCCGATTTCAGTTTTGAAGACAATGGTCCGGGCGGTGGCGGAGGCGGCGGTGACGATGAAGGTCTGCAGCTGTTCTTGAATGGCGACTCCAACGAGGTGCTGACCGGCCTGTCTGAGACGCTGATTCCCATCCTCGCCGCAAGGCCAGAGCTGCGCGACGTGCGCGTGGACGTGGGCGATGTGGGCAGCGAGGTCGCTATTCGCGTTAATCGCGAGCGTGCAGCCTATTTCGGATTTTCAGCTGAAGAGGTGGCGCGCTATATCGGCATCTCGCTGCGCGGAACCCCGCTGCGCGAATTTCGCCATGAGGGTGCAGAAATACCCGTTTGGGCACGTTTGGAGGGCGCGCAAAAGTTCAGAATTCAAGACCTCTCGGCGCTCAATATTCGCAACCTTGCCGGTGTCGAAGTGCCTCTGAGCTCGCTGGTTGACGTGGATGTTGAGGTCAGCGCAACGCAGATTTCGCGCCGCGACCGGCAGATGAATCTGGCGATCAAAGCCAGCTTGGCCGAAGGCAAGACGACGGAAGAAGCGAAGAAAGTGATGACCGAGGTCATGGAGTCAGTCGCCTTGCCGGACGGCTATCGCTGGAGCTTCGGCGGCAACTTTCAACGCAACGATGAGGCCGGCCAGCAGATGGGCTTCAACATTCTGATTGCTCTGCTGCTGGTGTACCTCGTGATGGCGGCGCTGTTTGAATCGATGCTGATGCCGGCCGCGATCATCACCAGTATTTTCTTCTCCGCGTTCGGCGTCTTCTGGCTGTTCGCGCTGACCGGCACCACCTTCACCATCATGGCTGCCATTGGCGTGCTGGTGTTGATGGGCGTGGTGGTCAATAACGGCATCGTCATGTTCGAGCACATCAACACCTTGCGTCGCGAGGGCTACAGCCGCGTCGATGCGTTGGTGGCTGGCTCTAAGGAACGCCTGCGACCGATTCTGATGACCATGGGGACCACGATCCTTGGCATGCTGCCGCTGTGTATCGGCGGCGCGCAGCTTGGCGGCGGTGGTCCGGCGTATCAGCCGATGGCCCGCGCAATTGTCGGCGGGCTTGTGTTCTCAACGCTGGTCAGCTTGGTGTTCTTGCCGACTATTTATGCGGTGCTCGATGATATGCAGCTGGCCACGGGCAAGCTTGTGGCGCGTGGATTCAGACGTCGGAAAGCGGGGCAGGTGGCTGGTGCTTGATCAAGCAATCACCCGCATCGCTTAACTGTTAGTCGGTGATCGGTTCCATGATGCGTACAACTGCGCGATCGACCGACTCGAGGTCAATTTCCTCGATAGTGCTGCATCCGCGCGTTGCAGCTATCAGTAGATCGCGCTGCTGCGCGCCTCGCGCCAAGGCGATGGCGTAAGGAATGCGCCGAAAAGTCACCATGCTGTAGCGCGGAATGAAGCGTTCGGGATGGCGTTCGCCGAGCACGCGCTCAAGCTGCCGCTGCAGCAGGTAGTCGGCGTCGTCGACACGGTCGCGCATCTCGACATAGTTCTCCAGCGCCATTGTTTGGATAGCGTCGGCGTTGGGACGACGCTGCGCTTCGAAGTCGGCAAAAGCATCCGCGAGATCAGCGTGCTGATGCAGGGTTTCAGCGAGGGTCACGCAGTCTTCAAACGCGCAGTTCATGCCCTGGCCGTGAAATGGAACCATGGCGTGCGCAGCGTCACCAATGAGCACCGCGCGGCGGTCAAGATGCCAGCGGCCAAGACGCAATGTGCCCAGCTGGCTCAGCGGGTTGTTGGTGAAGTCGTTGAGCAGCTCGGGCATGAGCGGCACGGCGTCGGCGAAGTCGCTATTAAAAAATGCGTCGACAGCCGCGCGATTGGCAAGCGTTGCAAAACTTGGGTGCGCACCTTCATTCGGTAGAAATAGCGTGACGGTAAAGGTGCGCTCGCTGTTCGGCAGGGCGATACACATATAGCCGCCGCGCGGCCAGATGTGCAGAGCGTTGGGCTCAATGCGAAATCCACCATCGTCCGCCGGCGGGATCTCCAGCTCTTTGTAGCCGTGATCCAGCGGCTCGAAGCGCTCATCGAGATCAATCAATCTCGAAAGGGCAGCGCGGACTGCCGAGCCGGCGCCGTCAGCACCAATCAGCGCGCCGTATTCGTGCGTTTGCAGCGAGTTATCGTGCAGGTTTTGGAACCGGCAGGAGCCAGCATCGAAATCGATATCGCGCAAAGGCATGCCGAAATGGAGCCGAGCGCCCGCTCGCTCCGCCGCATCAAGCAGATCGACGTTTAGACGGCCGCGATGGATCGACCATATCACCTCGCTGTCGTCGCGGCCGTAACGCTGGAGCTGAGTGCTGCCATCGACAAAATGCACCATTCGGCCGCGCATCATCACCGCGTGCTGCATCACCGCATCGGCCACGCCTGCCTGCTCCAGCGCGAACCGTCCGCGTTCTGCCAATGCCAGATTGATCGAACGTCCGCCTTCGAAACCGCTAGTGCGCGGATCCTGCCGTCGTTCGAACACATCGACTGCGATGCCGCGCTTGGCCAGCAGCGTCGCCAGCAGCGCCCCAGCGAGGCCAGCACCCGCAATGGTGAAGTTTCGCTGCGTCACGTCAATTTGCCTTGATGAATTGGCGGCATGTGCCGACGAAGCGCAGGACGTCTACATGCCGGTTGTAAAGCGGCGTGGGTGAAATGCGGATCACGTCAGGTTCGCGCCAGTCGCCTAGCACGCCTTTAGAGGCGAGATGTTCGAACAGTGCACGGCCATGCTCGCGGCCAGCGCGCACGCGCAGAGAAAGTTGGCAGCCGCGCTGCGTCGGATCGGCCGGCGTTACGACCTCCAGTAACTCGCTCAACTCCGCGTGTATCAGCGATTCCAGATACGCCGTGAGCCCTATCGATTTCTTGCGAAGCTGCTGCATGTTCGCGCGTTGAAAAATATCGAGCGACGCAATAAGCGGTGCCAAGGCGAGCACCGGGGGATTGGACAGCTGCCAGCCGTCGGCACCCGGCGTTGGCACAAACTCGGGACGCATCTGGAATCGCGTAGATGGATCATGCCCCCACCACCCGGCGAGGCGCGGCAGCGCTGCATGTGCATGTTGCGCGTGCACAAACGCGCCGGCCACAGCACCCGGCCCGCAGTTCAGATATTTGTAATGGCACCAGACCGCAAAATCGACGTTGCTGTCGTGCAACTCGAGCGCCAAGTTGCCGACGGCGTGGGCGAGATCTACTCCCATGACGCAGCCCTGCGCCTTGGCCAATCGGGTGACTTCCTTGATATCGAAGGCCTGACCGCTGCGGTACTGCACGCCCGGCCACAGCACCAGCGCGACGCGTTTGCCATGGTTGGCTAGGGTGCGTTCAATGCTTGCCATTGAGATCACGCCGCCTGGCGTGTCGGGTTCGATTTCGATCAAGTCAGTGGCAGGGTCGAAGCCATGAAAGCGGATCTGTGACTGCACTGCATGACGATCGGAGGGGAATGCACCGGCCTCCATGAGGATCGCTGAGCGCCCGGCGATTGGCCGGTAGAAGCTCGCCATCAAGAAGTGCAAATTGGCAGTGAGCGAATTCATTGCGACCACTTCGATGGGCTCGGCACCGACCACCGCAGCCAAGCCATCGCGCACCAGCGTGTGGTAATACATCCACGGGCGATCGCCGCGGAAATGACCTTCAACACCGTGCATGGCCCAGTCGTCCAGCACGCCTTGGACGATGGCTCCGGTGCCGCGCGGCTGCAGCCCAAGCGAGTTGCCGCAGAAGTAAGTGATGTCGCCATCGACGTGGCGCGGAATAAGAAACTCGCTGCGAAAGTGCGCCAAAGGATCAGCCGCGTCGGCGGCGAGTGCGTAGGTTTCGCTCAACAAATTAGTCATCGGTTTGTGGTCTAAATGGTCGCGTAAATTGCAACGCTCATCATCACGCAGCGCACGTGTTGCTGGTGTCGTTAGCGGGCGAAGCGCGCGGCATTGATACCCAGCCACTCCATCGCCGTGCCGTTATAAACCCGCGCGCGGTCGGAATCATTTAGCCCTAGCGCTTCGATGCCAGCGCCCGGCTGCTGTTCGCCAAGGGGGAAGGGATAGTCAGTGCCGAGCATTACCCGATCGCTGCCGACGGTATCGAGCAGGTAGCGCAGCGCTCGGTCATCCGCCACCCACGAATCAAAATACAGGCGCGACAGGTAGTCACGTGGGTTGTGCGGGTTGTCGGTGGCGACAAGATCGGGGCGCATGCGAAAGCCATGCTCGATACGCCCGATGGAGTAAGGAAAGCTACCGCCGCCGTGAGCAAGGCAAATCCGCAAGCGGGGCAGGCGCTCGAGCACGCCGCCAAAAATCAAACAGCAGGCGGCGCGCGATTGCTCGGCCGGCATGCCAACCAGCCAAGGCAGCCAATATTTCGGCATGCTCTCGCTGCCCATCATGTCCCATGGGTGGACCAAGATAGCTGCGCCGAGATCTTGCGCGGCCTCGAAAAACGGAAACAGCTCAGGCGCGTCGAGATTCCATTCGCCAATATGCGAGCCGATCTGCACCCCCTGCAGTCCCAATTCATCAATGCAGCGTTCTAACTCCTGAATTGCCAGCCGCGGCGACTGCATCGGCACAGTTCCGATGCCGGCAAAATGGCGCGGATGCGTGCGGCAAAGGCCGGCCATGTGGTCGTTAAGTGACTGATGCAGCTCCAGCGCGTGGTGCGGCTTTGCCCAATAGCTGAACATCACAGGCACCGTGCTGATGACCTGCACCTGCACGTCGAAGCGGGCGTAGTCGTCTATTCGCTCTTGCGGATCCCACGTTTTTGACCAAATCTCTCGGAAGAACTTACCGTCCTTGTACATACGATGTCGGCCATCGTTGGTGTGATGAATGACCGGAAAGCGCGAATCACCGTACTTGGTCGCCAGATCCGGCCAGTCGCGCGGCAGCAGATGGGCGTGGATGTCGATCTTGAGCATGCCCGATTGTACGAGGCTCGCCACAGGAAGTGCAGCGGTGGGAAGCTCGCGGGCAACCAATGTTCGACATTGCGGATACTCTCGCCGGGGCGTGTCAACCTATTGTCTGCAGCCGCGTTAATCCGACTACGAGCCTTTCCCAGGCC
>JBBSIY010000132.1:0-8635 GCA_038257785.1 Lysobacterales bacterium | reverse complement strand
GGCAGCTGGGTGGTTTTGCCTGAGCCCGTCTCGCCAGCAATCACAACCACTTGATGGTTGCGAATCAGCTCAACGATTTGCTCGGCCTCGCGGGCCACAGGCAAGGCTAAGTCGAAGCTAGGGGTTGGCAGCTGAGCCGCGCGACGGTCACGTTCCGCACTGGACACGTCAGCGGCCGCTGAAAACGCCGTGAGGTCCGCTGGCAGTTTCGATGACTGCCACCGGGACAGCAGGCGTCGCAAACGCGCGTAATCGCGCGATAAACATCGCCTCAGTTGATTCTCGGGGTGGTCGGTCATGCTTATTAATCGACAGGTGGGGGTGAAACAGGCGAACGCAATTCGCCTACGGCTTACGGCGCGTCAACGCTGGCGGCAAGCGCCTAAGACGATAGATAGTGTCTATCATCGGAAGAGGAAGGATTCACTTCACATTTGCCCGCAGGGGGCTAAGCTTAACCGCACTTTCAATCGAGGCCACCGCATGAAAATCGACATTGGAATCAGCGATAAGGACCGCAAAAGGGTTGCCGGCCAGCTTTCCCATTTTCTTGCAGACAGCTACACGCTGTATTTGAAAACGCATAACTTCCACTGGAACATTACCGGCCCGATGTTCAACACGCTGCACACGATGTTTGAAGCTCAGTACACCGAGCAGTGGACCGCATTGGACGACATTGCCGAACGCATTCGTGCGCTTGGCTTCAACGCGCCTGGCTCTTACGCGCAGTTCGCCAAGCTTTCCAGCATCAAGGAAGATCCGGGCGCACCAACTGCGCCAGAGTGGAAAGAAATGGTAAAGCAGCTGGTACTAGGCAACGAAGCTGTGTGTCGCACAGCGCGTGGCGGCCTCAAAGCCTCGGCGGAAGCCGGCGACGAACCCACCGCCGACTTACTGACGCAGCGCCTGCAAACTCATGAAAAGTACGCCTGGATGCTGCGCTCACTGCTGGAATAAACAGCGTCCGACGAAGATAGACAGGCGCAGGCAAGCGACGGAATGTCGCACAGTCTCGGCGGCTGATGGACAATAGCCTATGCGTGCGGGTCAATTGACCGACCCGCACGGCGTGCTTTTTTCCACTCTATTCCGCCAGCCAATACTCGGTGCGTGTAGCACACGATCTGCTTTGCTCAGAGTGTCAATCAGGTCCTGCCCTTCGTGCCTCCCGATCACCCGTGCCTCCCGATCACCTTAGTGCCGCGCGATTTGTAGAGCGCAGATGTCTTCCGACCTGATGCCATCCAAGGTGACGGCCGACGCGCACGCCGTGCTGCAGCGAGTGTTTGGATTCGCGAACTTTCGCGGTCCGCAGCAGGCTGTCATCGAGCATCTTTCCGAAGGCGGCGATTGCTTGGTGCTGATGCCAACCGGCGGCGGCAAGTCACTGTGCTACCAGGTGCCCGCGCTGCTGCGCCCCGGCACTGCCATCGTGGTGTCGCCGCTGATTGCCCTCATGCAGGATCAGGTCGAAGCTTTGACCCAGCTTGGCGTCGCGGCGGCGTTTCTCAACTCATCGCAGTCCGCCGCAGAATCTAGCGGCACCGAGGCGCGCCTGCTGCGCGGTGAACTCGACCTCCTGTATGTCGCGCCTGAACGCCTGCTGACCTCGCGGTTTCTGGACCTGCTTGATCGCGCAACGCCGGCCCTCTTCGCCATCGACGAAGCGCACTGCGTGTCGCAATGGGGTCACGACTTTCGACCCGAGTATCGCCAGCTAGACGTGCTGCACGCGCGCTGGCCTCGCGTCCCGCGCATTGCGCTGACCGCCACCGCCGATCCGCCCACGCGTCGCGAAATTGTTGAACGTCTTGGACTTGACGAAGCGCGCCAGTTCATCTCCTCGTTTGATCGCCCCAACATTCGCTATCAGGTCGAGCAGAAGCGCGGGGGTGTACAGCAGCTGCTGGATTTTTTGGGCGGACACGTCGGCCAGTCAGGCATCGTGTACTGCCTCTCGCGCAAGAGTGTTGAGCAGACCTGCGCCAGCTTGGTTGATTCGGGTATCGCCGCGCTGGCTTATCACGCCGGGTTACCAAGTGCCGAACGCGCAGCCAATCAACGCCGCTTTCTTCGCGAAGACGGCATCGTGATGGTGGCGACGATTGCTTTTGGGATGGGAATCGATAAGCCGGACGTGCGCTTTGTGGCGCACATGAATCTGCCCAAATCTATCGAAGGCTACTACCAGGAAACCGGTCGTGCAGGCCGCGATGGTGAGCCCGCGGACGCGTGGATGGCCTACGGCCTCGGCGATATGGTTACCCTCTCGCAGATGATCGAAAACGGCGAGTCGTCGATCGAGCGCAAGCGCGTCGAACGTCGCAAGCTGGATGCATTGCTCGGCTACTGCGAATCCACCGGCTGCCGTCGCGCCACCCTGCTCGCCAACTTCGGTGAAGTGATCGACAGCAGCTGCGGCAACTGCGACAACTGCCTGCAGCCACCCGACTGCTTCGATGGCACGCAGCTTGCGCAGAAAGCGCTGAGCGCGGTGTTCCGCAGCGGCCAGCGCTTTGGCGTAGGTCACATCGTCGACATTTTGCGCGGCACGGCGAGCGACAAAGTGCAGCAGTTCGGACACCAAAATCTCAGCACGTTTGGCGTGGGCAATGAGCTCGACGCCGCCACGTGGCGCGGCGTCTTCCGCCAACTTGTGGCAGCGGGTCTGCTTGAGGTCGATGTCGAAGCCTTCGGCGGCCTGCGGCTGACCGAAGCGTCGCGCGCGGTGTTGCGTGGCGAACGATCTATGCAAATGCGTCGCGAAGCCCCGCGCGCTAGCAAACGCGCGCAGCGACGCGGCCAAACGGCGGCCGCGGCGGTTGCCCTCTCCACCGCCGATCAGCCGGCGTTTGAACGCCTGAGGCAGCTGCGCGCAGACCTCGCGCGTCAGCAGAATGTCCCCGCTTACGTCATCTTTCACGACGCCGTGCTGCGTGCCATCGCGACCGCAATGCCGAGCAGTCTGGATGAGCTAGGCGAGATAAGTGGCGTCGGCGCGGCGAAGCTGGCGCGATATGGCGACGCTATTCTTGAAGTGACGAGCGCGTAAGCCTTACCAACCGCTTTCACCGACTACCTTCACGGACCTGTCACGTGCACGACGCAATGCGGCTTGCAAATCGCATGCAGAACGCGCGGCGACACGGCACCCCAGATTCGCGCAAACCCTTTGTTAGCAATCGATTTAGGCGTTGGCATGTCGATTGCTGCGGTAACGGCGAACGCCAAGCCAACCGGCCTGGCAACGTCAGGCGAGTGTTTGACACGACTCGCCTCCACAACCCGCAAGGAGCACCCCATGAACAACGCAAACACGCTGCAAGATCTTGTCCAGATTGCCCGCGACGGCGTCGAGTTCTACACCGAAGCCGGCAAGGAAGTGAAAGACGTGACGCTGAAGGCAACGTTCGCACGCATGGCCGAAGCCAAGCGCGATCTGATCGCCTCGCTGTCCACCAAGCTCGTCGCTAGCGGCGAAGATGTCCCGACCAGCGGCACTGCAGTTGGCAAGCTGCGTCAAATGTATGCGGACGTACGCGCCAGCATCAGCTCGAACGAAGAAAAGATTTACGTCGGTCAGCTGGAAGAGACCGAGGACCGCTTGGTGGAGCATTACGAGAGTGCCATCAAGGAGGTGAAAGATCCCTTGGTTCTGGCCATGCTGCAGGCGCATATGACGCGCGTTCGTGCCTGTCATGCCGAAATGCGCGGATTGAAGCAGCGGCTTGCTGCGTAATTCGTAGCTAAGCGTAAGCGCAGTTCACAAGGGCGCACGCTCGAGCAGAGCGTGCGCCCTTTTTTTATCTGGAATTGTCGCCAGGCGCAGTGCCCATATTGAGAGGGGATCTTCGTTCGCCGGCATCCTCAATGGGTTCGATTCCCTTTACTAGGAAACAAGCGATGAAGCACATCACCACCACCAACCCTGCCACAGACGCAACGCTCGCCACCTATAGTTTGATGAGCGAAGACGCCGCTTTTCAGAAGGTTGAAGCCTGCCATAGCGCCTTTCTGGAGTGGCGGAAAAAGACACATGACGAGCGCGCGCCCTATCTCATAAAGATTGCTAAGGCACTGAGGGAAAATACGGCGAAGTTTGCCGACCTCATGACCGAGGAGACGGGCAAACTTTTGCGGGACGGCAAGATGGAGGTCGAGCTCTGTGCGCAGATATTTGAGTACACGGCCGAGAATGGCCCTAAGGCGCTTGCTGACGAAAACCGAACACACAGCGGCGGTAAGAAAAAAGGAATCGTCTCCTTCGCACCCATAGGCGTGATTTACAGCATCCAGCCGTGGAATTTTCCGATCTATCAACCGGTGCGAGTCCTTGCCACCAACCTGATGGCTGGAAACGCAGTCATCTTGAAACACGCCGCACTGTGCACCGGGAGCGGCCTCATGCTGCGCGACGTCTGCGCCGACGCCGGGTTGCCCAAAGGGCTGTTCGACGTTTTGGTCATCGATCACGACACCTCTGACAAGATCATCGAGCATAAACGCGTTCGCGGCGTCACGATGACCGGCAGCGATAGCGCTGGACGCCACATTGGCCAGCAGGCCGCTAAGCACCTGAAAAAAACGGTTCTTGAGCTCGGCTCAAACGATGCCTACCTGGTGCTTGAAGATGCGGACCTCGAACTCGCGGTGAAAACCTGCGTTGCCGGACGGCTTTACAACAACGGTGAGACGTGTGTCTCGGCAAAGCGCTTTGTCGTCACCGCGGCAGTCTACGACGCGTTCGTCGATGCATTCGTGGCGCAGATGAAAGCGATCAAGATGGGCGACCCAAAAGCCACAGACACCCAACTTGGACCCGTTTCAAGCAAGGAACAGCTCGACACTCTGGCAGAGCAAGTCGCAAAAAGCGTGGCCGGGGGCGCGACGCTCCTATGCGGCGGCACGCCACAAAATGGCGTCGGACAGTACTTTCCGGCTACCGTCTTGGCCAACTGTAAGCCCGGGACGCCGGCCTATGACGATGAGCTGTTCGGGCCGGTCGCATCCATCATCAAGGCCGAGGATGACGAAGCGGCGATGCGCATCGCCAACGATAGCCGCTACGGCCTCGGCGGCGGCATATTCACCAAGGATGAGGCCAAGGCAGTCAAGCTGGCGCGCGACCATTTCGACACCGGCATGATCCGCATCAACTCCTTTGGTACAGCCGACCCGAATATGCCGTTCGGTGGCGTAAAGGACTCCGGCTTCGGTCGTGAACATGGCGGCTTCGGCATGAAGGAATTCGTCAACACGAAGGCTATCTATCTGCCTTGAGGTGGCTAGACGTTCGCCTACTCGGCTGAGGTTAATTCGTGAGTGAAAGTGGGCGTCGACGTCGCCTTTCGCTGTCTTCGATCAGAGTCGCGACGCGCTCAACGCGTCGCGACGTCTGAGCGAGTGCATCGCCGCGCCGTCTGAAACGATCGGGTTTCGACTACTTTTCTGCGCGTCTCATCACTACCCGCTTAAAGGCCAGTCACAAAACCATCAGCTGGCTGGATGAACTTTGTGCCGATGGTCGCGGCCGGCATGCGTGTTCCCGTCACTGCGGTTCGCAGGGCGGTGGAATCGGAGCGTCCAGAATCTCATGAGGCAGGGAGCCTCTACGGCGGCCGATCACTGCACCCCGTCAGCATGCGCTCGACTCGGTGCAACTTCGCTAATTGCGCCGTGCAACACGCAATGTGAAATGACCGTTTGCACGATTCGATTCGCCGCTTTGGATCCCATTACAGCGGATGAATCCATCGACAAACATATATTTTTCATTAGGTTACCCAGCTGGCACGAGATTTGTATCGCTCTGATCGAACGCTCACTAGGTGTTCCACATCAACTATCAGGAGATTCTCATGCTGCACTACGCCGTCGTTTTCTTCGTCATCGCACTTATCGCTGCCGTGCTCGGCTTCGGCGGCATTGCGGGTGCCTCCGCTGGCATCGCCAAGATTTTGTTCATCGTCTTCTTGGTGCTGTTCGTTCTGTCGCTGATCTTCGGCCGCCGCGCGAAATTGTAGTCACAGCAGCTCTATGTGGCCGCCACTGCGACGACGTTCCGTCAAGACGCTGCGGCCACATAGAGTTGAAACACCTGTGAGGGAAGGCAGTCATCAACCAACGCTTGAAAGGAACCGCTCATGAATACGCTAATTCGAAAATCCGCACTGGCCGTCGCGCTGTCCGCGATGCTGTCGACCGCCGCATTCGCCGCAGACCGCACCACCGAACAACAGGTGAGTGACGCACGCTTGGAAGCGCAAATCGCCACTGCGATTACCTTCAATCGCCATCTAAATCCGTTCGAGATCAGCGTTGAAGTACGCGGCAACACTGCAACTCTGACCGGCACCGTTGACGAAGCAATCGACAAAGACTTAGCCGAGCGCGTGGCGTTGAATGCCAAGGGCGTCGACAACGTCAGCAATATGATCAAGGTCGAAACTAACAGCGCGCGCGTTGCCAACAAGGAAGGCGAGCGCGACTTTAGCCAGACTGTTGAAGACGCCACGCTTACCGCGACGGTCAAGTCACGCTTGCTGTGGAATGACCTTACCGACGGTCTCGACATTAACGTCGACACCATCAATCAGCGCGTGACGCTGACGGGCACGGCCAACACGGCCGAGGAGAAGGCGACAGCGACGCGCATGGCGATCAACACCGATGGGGTGCGCAGCGTCGACAACAAGTTGGTGGTGACTCCGGGCAAGTCAGCGGCTACCAATACCGCGTCGGACACCCCGGTCGAAGACAGCTGGATCACGGCAAAGGTCAAGTCATCGCTGCTGATGTCGAAAAACGTGGATGGTCTAGACCTCACCGTTGAGACGAAGAACGGCACCGTAATGCTGGGCGGCGAAGCGAGCTCAACCGCCGAGCGAGACCTGGCCGCTGAGATCGCCAAAGACATCCGCGGCGTGAAAGACGTCACCACGTCCGGCGTAAAAGTAGGTGCCTAGGCACGACGAGAAGCACGCGAGCGATGAAACAGTCGCTCGCATGCACTCAGGCATCGCACGTGATGGCACAGCGACACCAGCGAGCGGCAGAGATGCCGCTCGCTGTCTTTTTGTGCCGATCAACAAACCCGCTGCCAATTCAGGCACTGTGCGCCGTCAGGCCTCGATGGGATTAGTAGAAATGGAGCTGCGCCGCTCATGCCAAACACCCTACTAAGTACAAAGGCACCGCTGGTGCTGGTCGTTGATGATCAGGAAGCCAACCTGCGCCTGATGGGCGCGGTGCTCACCGGCGCTGACTTCGACATCATGCCGGCTCTGTCGGCTGAGCAGGCAATGGCGCGCGTCGCTGCCGGCCTACCCGATGTGATTTTGTTAGACATGCGCATGCCGGGCAAGGACGGGTTTTGGGTGCTACAGCAGCTTAAGAGCGATCAAACAACGGCCGATATCCCGGTGATTTTCGTGACCGCTGCGCACGAGCGGGAGCATGTGGTTCGCGCGCTAAACGAAGGTGCTGCCGACTACGTCACCAAGCCGTTTGTCGCCGAAGAGCTAATTGCGCGAGTGCGCGCTCATGCGGAATCAAAGCAGCTACGCGACCGCCTGCGGAAAACCATTATCGAGCGTGAGGAAGTCAGCTCACTGGTAGCGCACGACCTGAAAAATCCGCTGTTCAACATCAGCTTGAACGCGACCATGTTGAAAGAATCGAGTGCAGATCCCGAGCAGATTGCGAAGATCGCTGCGTCAATTGAAAGCTCGGCGCAGCGCGCGATGAAGTTTGTGCAGCACTATCTTGAGAACCGCGCCGATATAGAGCTGCGCCGTGGCTATGAGCCTGCCCGCTGCGATGCGCAAAAGCTCATGGACGATCTGGTAGATGAGCTTGCGCCCACCTTCGCTGCCAAGCAGCAGCGCGTGCAGCGGGATTACCGCATGAGCGAAAACCTGTTGGCCGATGAAGCAGCGCTAAGCGTGGTGTTGCGCAATCTGCTGAGTAACGCCAGTAAATATGCTCCACCTAGCACGCAAATTACGCTCTCAATTAGGCGTGGCAAACCGGGTAGCATGCAGATCGCCGTCCTGGATCAAGGCCCGGGCGTCTCCGCATCCGAGCAAAACAAGCTTTTTCAACGCTTTGTGCGACTGGGCTCACGCAGCAGCGGTGGCGAGTCCTCGCATGGTCTCGGGCTAGCCTCAGCCATGCAAGAAGCGCGCTGGATGGGTGGCGATCTTTGGTACGAAGACGCCAGCAGCGGCGGCGCTGCTTTCATTGTCGAGCTGCCTCTGGCACCTCATTCAGACGCCACAGCTGACCCAGCCTGAGTCGACCTGAGTCGACGATGACGCGCTGAGGTGACGATGCTGCTATGCGCCGCCTAGGCCGTGCAGACGCAAACCCGCCAGCAGCCCGACCTGTTGCACTAACGCTCGCAGCTCACCGCCCAGCGAAGAGGCAATGCTGTTCAAGGCCACCAAGCTCCCGCTGGTGTAGCGCGATGCGCTAATTCTGATCGCCAACATGCTCTGCGCGCCCGACTGCTCGGCTAGCCAGTCGCGCTCTCCAGGCGTCGCTAAGCGCGACGTGAGTCGGGGCAGCCACGCGCTGCTATCTAGGGTGTCGCCCTGCAGAGCCCTGCACGTCGCTTGAGCATCAGCGATCC
>JBBSIY010000131.1:0-8637 GCA_038257785.1 Lysobacterales bacterium | reverse complement strand
CGGCACGCCGGTTGATCCGGGCACGGGAGAGGCAAAGTGCGGTACCGCGGGCGCCTACATTCTCGACGTCAATATCTGCTCAAGCTACTACATCGGCCGCTTCTGGGGTCTGGACAATCTCGACAGCACGCCGCCGACGGTCAGTCTGACAAGTCCGACCAATGGCGCCAGCGTCAGCGGCACGATCAGCATCAACGCCAATGCGAGCGATGCGGTCGGTGTTGAGCGCGTCGAGTTTCTGCTCGATGGCTCACTACTGTCCAGCGACAGCAGCGCGCCCTACAGCGCCAGCTGGAATACGGCGAGCGCCGCCAATGGCAGCCACATGCTGCAGGCGCGTGCGTTCGATTTGGCGGGCAACAGCAACAGTTCCACCGCGATCAGCGTGACCGTCAGCGGCGGCATTGTCGATAGCTCGCCGCCGAGCGTGCAGCTGGTGTTTCCAACCGCCGGTGCAGCGATATCCGGTAGCGTCACACTCGCTGCAAGCGCCAGCGACAACGTCGGCGTCAGCTCGGTCAGTTTTCTGATCGACGGCGTGGTTGTCGGCACCGGCAATCCTTCCGCGCAGGCCGGGCCGTGGACCTTCGAATGGAACTCGACCAGCGTCGCCAACGGCGCACATACGGTCAGCGCACGCGCCGCTGACAGCAGCGGCAATCAAGCCACGACAGCGGCAGTCAGCATCGCCGTCACTCAGAATCCTGCGGCCATTGATGAGACATTCTCCAATCACAACGGCGATCGCGACTATTTCGACGTGACGGGCTGGAGCGGTGATTTCACCGGCAATGCGCTGAACCACACGATGGGCGTTGGCGGCAGTCAATCGAGCTATGGCGCGGCGTCGTCCGGGGTCAGCTGTGCCAGCGGACTGAAGACAAAGTTTCTGCAGAAGTCTGCGACGCTGGGCGCGAATCCGCGGCTTGCCTACTCGCGCAAGTTGGACTTGAAAGCGAATATCAATCTGTCGACCAGCGCGTGGCTGCGGGTCAAAGTAAATAGCACCGTGGTTGACGAAAAGTTGGTCAGCTATGCAAATTACGTCGATAGCGACTGGCAGGATCGGTCGGAGATCAGCCTCGCCGCGTTCGCCAATCAAACGGTCACCTTGCGGTTCGAAGTGGCGGCTACGACGACGGTGTGTCTCGAAGCATGGGCGCGCGCCTACATCGACGACATCCGCATCGCCAACGCTGAGCAAGATGCCGATATCACGCCACCCAGCGTCAATCTGACCGCGCCAGCAAACGGTGCGACGGTAAACGGCAGCATCGATCTAACCGCCACGGCCAGTGACGCGAGCGGCGTGAGCAAGGTTGAGTTCTATCTTGATGGCAGCATGCTCGCTAGCGATACGTCCGCGCCTTACAGCGTCAACTGGAACTCGGCGACCACCAGCAACGGCAGTCATGCCGTGTCGGTCAAAGCCTACGATCCTGCCGGCAACGTCGGCAGCGACGACGACACCGTGGTCACCGTCAGCAATGGCGGCGGCAGCAGTCCAGTGACCGTGGTGTTCAACAACGAGGACGCCAACGATGGATACGTCAAAGCGGCCAGCAACGGCAGCGGCTCAGCGGTCGGAACTTTGGAATCGAGTATGGGATTGGCAATCGGCCGCGGCAGTGACAGCAAGTTCAATCGCAGCATTCTGTCGTTTGACACCCCATCGATACCCGATGGCGCGACGGTGACCGGCGCCGTGCTCACGGTGCGCTATCGCAGCGCCTCCGGCGATCCGTGGGCGAGTCCAGCAGGCAACACGCTGGTGGTCGATGTGCGCAATGCCTGCTTCGGCGGGTGCACGATTGCTACCAGCGATTTCGCCGCAGCCGCGACTGCCACTGCTGCCGCCGGCATCGTCCGTTTCACCAGCGGCACGCAGAACAGCAGCGCGTTCTCAGCAGCCGGACTCGCCGCGATCAGCAAGACGGGCCGCACGCAGATGAAGCTGCGTTTCAGCTTGGACCAAACCACCACGAGCTATGTCTGGATTGATCGCGGAGCCAATGCGACGTTGAGCGTCACCTATCAGCCCTGATCGAAGCGTTCAGCGCTTATCGAAAAATCTGCCTGCGCCCGGCACCCGGGCGCAGGTACTAACTGAACAGCACGGTGGCGTGTCCACATACGTTTGACCTTGCATCGCCGACTGTGGGTACATGGATCAGACCCGACATACGCCTCGGCGGGTGCTGTTGCTCGCGTTGCTCGCCTCCACGCTGACATGGTGGACGTGGCAAGCGGGGCATCTTGTTATCCCCGACGAATGGAAACCGTGGACGCCGCTGCAAATTGATGCACTTCCGAACGTATTGACGCGGCAAAAGCTTGCCCGTGATTCTGTTGATCCTCTCGCCTGTCGATCTGTGTTGGCGCAGGCGCAGATGCGGCTGAGGCGGCTGGATGATCGCGAGACAGGCGTCGGCTGCGGCTTTGATAACGCCGTCACCATCGAACGCACCAGCGTTGCGGTCGGCGAAGCATTTTCGTTGACCTGCCGGGCGGCGCTGTCGCTGGCGATGTGGGAACGCCACGAGCTGCAGCAGGCCGCGCAGCGCCACCTCGGAAGCAAGGTCGCAAAGATCGAGCACTTCGGCTCCTACGCCTGCCGCAATCTCTACGGTCAGGCCGGGCGCGCGCGCAGTCAGCACGCCACGGCGGATGCGCTGGATATTGCGGGCTTTGTTCTGGAAGACGGTCGCCGTATACGGGTCGTCAGCGATTGGCATTCGCCACAGCCTCTCGACAAAATCAACACCAGAAGACAGAGCTCTGCGCGCTCGGCCGTATCGCGAGGCGGAGCGGCACCGCCCGAGGCGGCTGGCTCAGAAGAAGCAAACGCTGAAATGTCGGCCGAGGCCGCCTTCCTCCGCGATCTGCACACCGGTGCCTGCCGCTACTTTGATGTTGTTCTCGGCCCCAACTACAACCGCGCCCACGCCGATCATTTTCACTTTGATCGTGGAAGGGCGCGGATTTGTCGGTAGCGCGATTGTTTGCTATGACAATATCCGGTGCTGCCGGAAGTTTCTCGGCATTGATACGCCCTCTTTACGAACATGACAGCCTCCTGATACGTGTGGTTTAAGTTGTCACTTGACAACCTATTGGCGTTAATGGAGGCTTGGAGGCAGTCGAGGACCCAATGGCGCGAAGCCCACATCCGAAGTCTGAAATTGAAGCTGCAATCCGGCATGCCGAGCAGCATGGATGGACGATCAAGGTCGGTGGCTCGCATGCGTGGGGGCGAATGTTCTGCCCCGACAACGATCGGACATGTCGCTGTGGAGAGTTCTGCAGCACGAGTATCTGGAGCACGCCCAGAAACCCGGGAAACCATGGGAAGCAGCTGCGGCGGGTAGTGGATAACTGCGCGCGTGAGAAATCGAGGCAAGACTTAGATCAACGAGGTGCCGATGATGAGTGAGTACGAGTTCGTCTTGAAATTTAGATTGCCGAACGCAGAGCTCGGTGACGACGCCCTGATCAACGCTCTTGCGGAGGCTGGATGTGATGATGCGACCGTCGGTCTCGGTCAGCCCGGCCGTATAGCGCTCGACTTTACGCGCGAAGCAAAGACAGCAGAGGCGGCCATTGTGTCGGCGATGCGCGCCGTGCAGAAGGCAATTCCTGGCGCAGAGTTGGTGGAAGCCGCACCTGACTTCGTGGGTCTGACAGATATCGCCGACCTAGTGGGGTGTTCGCGCCAGAACATGCGTAAGTTGGTGGTCGGAAATGCATCGACATTTCCGCTTGCTGTACATGAAGGCACACAGTCGCTCTGGCGATTGCGCCCGGTGTTGTCGTGGTTCGCTGATACGCAGCAGCGAGCGGTAAATCGCTCGCTGCTAGAGGTGGCGGAAGTGACCATGAAGCTCAACATCGCCAAGGAAATGCGCCGCATACCTGGGGCCAAATTTCCCAAGGCGGTAGAGGCACTTTTTGCGTGAGTTCGACATCCCAACCCACTAGGGGTGCCGGTGGGCTCGGCGATGGCAGGTGGTCAACGTTTGACCGTTCTTTAACGCCGACGGAAAAAGCGCATGTCGCCTGAGTCAACCTGCCCGGTGTGCTTCCGCACCTCTTTCATTTTGCGCGGGACCAACGAAAGCCGAAACGCCAAGGAAATTGATTGTCAGGTTTGCGGGCAGTTTGAAATTGGCCGTATGGCCGAACTACGCCTTCGCGGATCGGAAGCGCCGCACATGCAGCTGTCTGCTTGGATTCGGTGGCATCAGGTTCGGGGCGCTGAGCCTCCTCGTTTGATGAAGGACAACCTCGACTTAACAATCGCTGCGCTCCCAAGTTGGACGGTTTCTGATCGTGCTCTGGAGCTGCTGAAAGCACTCGCACTGCTCACTAAGAGACCCGGCGTCTCATGGAAGGGAAACCTTCACGATGATTTTCCGTTGGCATGGGCTGCAGACGGGGAGGAACTCGCATTTCACCTGTCAGCGCTCAATAGCCGAGGCCTACTGAGCGTCACGACTTACAACCTAGACGTCAAGGCCTCAGTAACGGCAAGCGGATGGGACGCAGTCGAGCGTGGGTCGGCATCAATTCGACCAATTGCCTTTGTCGCGATGTCGTTCTCCAAATCCATGGAGGATGCGTGGACGAATGGTTTGAAGGTCGGCATCGAGAGAGCTGGTTACACTGCACAGCGAGCTGACAGCACGCCGCACAACGAGCGAATCGATCAGAAGATCGTGGCGGATATTCGAACGGCGCAGTTCATAGTGGCGGACGTCACCGAGCAGAAGTCGGGGGTCTACTTTGAAGCGGGTCTGGCAATCGGCTTCGGAAAACAGGTGATCTGGTGCGTCCGTAAAGACGATCTCAAGAATGTGCACTTCGACACGCGTCAGTTCGCGCACATCGAATGGACTGACTACGAACAGCTGGCGTCAGAGCTGAAGAGCTTCATCGTTGCCATAATTGGGCAAGGCCCTGTCATCCAACGCGTTTAGCTTGCCCGAAGGTTCGAGCTGAAGCGAACGAAAGAGCGCTGCAATTAGGACAGTGTTTGCAGCGCTCCGCGCCGAATTTCACTCCCCAATATCCTCATTCCAAAGCTCAGGCTTGTCGCGCATAAACCCGGCCATCAGCTCGATGCAGCGCTGGCTGTTGACGTGGGTGAGTTCGATGCCGCGTGAGCGGAGCAGGTCTTCGTCGCCCATGAAGCTGAGGTTTTCGCCGATGACGACGCGGGGGATGCCGTAGAGCATGATCGCGCCGCTGCACATGGGGCAGGGCGATAGCGTGGTGTAGATGGTCGATTCGCGATAGACCTGCGCCGGATGGCGGCCGGCGTTCTCCAGCGCATCCATCTCGCCATGCAGGATGGCGCTGCCTTTCTGCACGCGGCGGTTGTGGCCGCGGCCGATGATTTTGCCGTTGTGGACGAGCACCGAGCCGATTGGGATGCCACCTTCGGCGAGTCCTGCTTCGGCTTCGTCGATGGCGGCCTGCATGAACTCGTCGATAGGCGGCGATGCGCTCACGTCAGCGCTCATTGCGCCACCAGTGGGCCGTAGCTGTCGGGGCGGCGATCGCGATAGAACTGCCAGATGTTGCGCACTTCACGAATCTGGTCGAAATCAAGTTCGGCGGTGATCAGTTCGTCCTTGTCGCGCGAGCCGGTGGCGAGAAACTGGCCGCGCGGGTCGCAGAAATAACTCTGACCGTAAAACTCGCCGATGTTCCACGGCGCTTCCATACCGACCCGATTGATGGCGCCGACAAAGTAAGCGTTGGCGACCGCATGCGCGGGCTGCTCAAGCTTCCACAGGTACTCAGACAAGCCGGCAACGGTGGCCGAGGGATTGAATACGATCTCAGCGCCGTGCAGGCCGAGCGCGCGTGCGCCTTCCGGGAAGTGGCGGTCGTAGCAGATGTACACGCCAACCTTGGCGTACGCGGTGTCGAAAACCGGATACCCAAGGTTGCCGGGGCGGAAGTAGAACTTCTCGAAGAAGCCGGGTAGGCAGTGTGGAATGTGGTGCTTGCGGTACTTGCCGAGATAGCTGCCATCGGCATCAATCACTGCCGCGGTGTTGTAGTAAACGCCGGGCGAGTCTTCTTCGTAAATCGGCACGACGATTACCATCGCGTGGCGCTTGGCGACTTCCTGCATCAGCTTGATTGTCGGGCCATCAGGAATCCGCTCGGTGGACTCATACCAGCGCGGCGTTTGCTCGGCGCAAAAGTACGGACCGGTAAAGATTTCCTGCATGCAGAGAATCTGCACGCCCGCTTTCGCGGCTTGCTCGATCAGCTCAAGCGTCTTGTTGATATTGGACTCGCGAATGATCGCGAGGCTCTCGTCGGCTGCGCATGCCATCGAGGTTTGGATCAGTCCACATTTGACGACTCGCGACATTGATGGTCTCCCGGCAGTGCCGCTTCATCAGCGGCGAATAGAGTGGGCTAGCAAAAGCTGAGTTAGGTGTTTACGACGACAGGTGCCTAGAGGGCAAGCACATTTGCGACCTTTGCCCTCTTGAGCGGCTCCACCGTCACCGCCACGTCCGGACTGTGCGCGCCGCCGCCGAGAATAACGCCGCGCAGTGGCGACACGTCGCCAAAGTCACGCCCCCAGCCGAGGACGATGTGCTGCGTGTCAGGGACGACATTGTTGGTGGGATCAAACTCGACCCATCCTTGACGCGGACAGCGAATGGCGACCCATGCATGCGAGGCGTCTGCGCCAATCAGACGCGGCTTGCCCGGCGGCGGAATCGTCAGCAAATAGCCGCTGATATAGCGAGCGGGCAGGCCAAGCGCGCGCAGGCACGCAATCATCAGGTGGGCAAAGTCCTGACACACGCCGCGTCGCTCTTCCAGCACCTGCGCCAATGGCGTTGCGATCTGCGTAGCGGTGGCGTCGAACTCGAATTCGCTATGAATCTTCTGCATCAGGGCAGCCGTTGCCGCAAGCAGTGGACGCCCGGTCGAAAAGCAGTCGCTGGCATAGCGTGCAAATGTCTCTCTAACCGGCACAAAAGGCGATTGGAATCGATACTGACTCGCCTCCAAGATGTCTTTGTTCGGCGCGAACCCGACGCGATACCGGTACTCGTCGCGCGCGCGCTCCCACGGCGGAGAATCGTCGCCGTCGAAAGCGTCAGCTCGCGCGGTCACTGCGATGTGCGTTTCCGACTTGACGCTAAGTTCGCCGTGCGGAAAGTTGAACTCCAATCGCACGATGGGATTGCCGAACGCATCGACGTCGTCCTGCTGACGGGTAGGCGCGGGCTCACACTGCAAAACCGACCGCAACACCGTCTGACGCGGATGCGCGCGTGGCGATAGATGCAGCAGCTGCTGCGACACTCGCACTGGCTGCGCGTAGTCGTACTCCGTATCGTGCTGGACGCGGTAGTAGTGCACATCCTGCTCGCTCTGTTGCGGCGCACTGTTGGTCATGACGACACCGTTGTGTGGCTGACATCTTCGACGTGCACGAAATGGCGATGAATGAGTTTTTCTGCGAGCTTGCGCAGCGCGACTCCAAATTCGTCAAGCAGATCGACCAGTTGACGACGGACCGGATTGTTCAGGCGATCTTCGCCGACCGACGCCAGCGGGAACGCGCGCAAGCGCGCGGGTAGCGCCTCAAGGGCGCCGTCGTCGCTGGCTTCAAAATTGATGCGCTGTAGCGTTGCTAGGAGGCGATCAAACTGAAAAATCAGCGCGCGTGGATTGTCTTCGTCCAGCAGCAGCAGATCGAGCACCGGCACCAGCTGTGGCGACGCCAGATAGCGCGTGCGATAGGTGATGACGCTGTTGCCAAGCTCCAGCAGCCAGCTGAGTGCCGCGCCTTCAACCGCAGCCGGCGGACGCAGCGCGTGGGCAAGCACGCTGGACTGCAAGCGTAGGCGTTCAAGACTGCGTCCGATCATTAGAAAACGCCAGCTGTCGTCGCGCGTCATGTCGTCCAGCGCGAAGCCGCTCAATGCCGTTGTAGTGATCAACAGACGATTGAGAAATGCGCCGACGCGGCTGCGATTGAGCGCGCGATTTTCGAGGCTTGCGGCGTCGCGCTGCAGTTCCATCACCGCGCGCCAGTTTTCCATCGAAATGCGCGCGCGCACCTGCGCGGCCGAGCTGCACAGGTGGCGCAGATCGGTGTGCAGGCTCGGTGTCCATTCGACATCAACGACTGCATCAAGCAAGTCGGTTTCGTCATCGTGGCGACGCGGTAGCAGGCCGATGCGGCGCGCGACCTCCATGCCGGCGTCGAACACCGCCACGTCGCTTTCAGCATCAACATGACGCGCGAACAGGCTGCGCAGCAAGCGCGCGTGGCCGTCGCAACGCTCGCAGTAGCGACCGAGCCAGTAGAGATTCTCCACGGTGCGCGACAGCAGGTAGGGGTCGTGACGGACGACACCACCGACGCGGCGCGTAGCGCTCGCTGCAGGCGTGCTGCTGGAGGCCAATACCCATGTGTCCTTGCTGCCGCCGCCGGCCTGCATGGATACGACCTGCGGATTGCTGCTGCTGGCAACGCGGGTCAACCCTCCAGGAACTACCGTGTAGCCGTCGGCTGTCGCGATTGCAAACACGCGCATGCTGACCGCGCGCGCCACCAGCGCAGAGTCACCTTCGCGGCCCCATGTAGGCGCT
>JBBSIY010000130.1:0-8644 GCA_038257785.1 Lysobacterales bacterium | reverse complement strand
GCAAGGTGAGCAGCGGCGTGATGGCAAGGACTAACGAGACGCGCGAGGCTTCCCAATGGGCCAACGCCTCGGCAAACGCGCCGTACGCACCCAGCGTGTTCAGAGCGCAGTAGAGCAGCGCAAACCACTGGGTCGCGTTGAGTTCGGCAAGGCGACCGGTGTCGGCGAACGGCCACAGCGCGACACTCGCGACTGCGTAGATAAATACCAAAATCAAAGGTGACCCCAAGCGCAACAGGAGCTGCTTCTGGATCAAGGCATAGACTGCCCAAACAACGGCCGCAATCACGATCAGCAGGCTGCCGCGCACATAGTCAGGATCGGCGCTGAGCTGACGCAGCTGATCGCGATAGAACAGGCAAAGACCAGCCAACAAAATTGCCAGACCCAGCCACTGCCCGCCGCGAAACTTCTCGCGAAACACCACGATTCCGCCAACCGCCATCAGCAGGGGCGCAAGCTGAATTAGAAGCTGCGCATTGGCCGGCGTGGTGTAGGCAAGTCCGAATAGATAGAGAACGTAGTTGCCGATCAGCATCAGGGCAGCCACGGATAGCAGCAGCCAGCGACCGCGCTCAAGTTGACGAAATGCCACCAGCTTTCCGCGCCAGGCCAACCAAGCGCCAAGACCAACGGCCGCAAAAACAAAGCGAAACCACGTCAGCGTCATCGGATCGACCGCCACCAGCGCGATCTTCAGCGCCACCGGCAAGGTGGCCCACAGCGCGGCCGTCAACACGGCAAGCAGTAGGCCGAACTTCCAGCGACCAGAGACTTGATGCAGAGCCATGCGCGGAAGTTTCAAAAAGGTGCGCGACGGTAGCACCGCGGTGGGCCCGTTGCGAGGAGCGCGTGGTTCAAATCGCGATGGCTAGCCCACGCAGCACGGCGGCAGCACCACGCCATGCCACCGCGCCTACCATGCCGCGTGCGGGAACGAATTCTCGCACTCGCCATTCGC
This sequence comes from Lysobacterales bacterium, assembly GCA_038257785.1. Classification (GTDB taxonomy): domain Bacteria; phylum Pseudomonadota; class Gammaproteobacteria; order Xanthomonadales; family Xanthomonadaceae; genus JANNWF01. The sequence goes on along the minus strand of JBBSIY010000130.1, from coordinate 7,683 downwards.
CTACTGCGCCGAGCGCTGGGTCGCATTCGAGCAGGTGAACGGCTGTGGGCGTGAGACTCAGCTGCAATCGCGACAGGCCAAACGCAATACCTCGACCGTGCGCTTTGAGGATCGCTTCGCGGGCGCACCACAGGCGCAGGAACGCCCGCTCGCGCGACAGCGGTGATAGCCGCTTGAGCATCGCGACCTCAGCGGACGGGAAGTAGCGCTCAGCCAGCTCGACAGCCCTAGGAACCTTTCGCGGCCCTTCGATATCAACGCCGACGCGACGACCACCATTGCTCAGCGCCAGCATCCAGAGCGCCCCGGCATGGCTGATGGATAGATCACACGCGCTTTCGCTCGGCAGCGTCGGTCGGCCGTGCGCGTCGCGCTGTATCTGATCAGCCTCGGACAGCCCCATCCGACCTAGTATCTCGCCGGCCAACGTCAGCGAACTCGGCTGCCGCACTGCGACCAACTCGCGAACCGATTGCCAAGGCTGGCGAAAAAGCCAGATAGCCGCGGCGCTTTTGCGCCGCAGATCGACATACGTTTCGATGCCAGGCGCGCTGATCTGGGAGGGCGTGCGAAACGACAAGGGGCGCATAGGCCGATGCTGGGCGGCAGGCCCTCGAAAGGTCAAGCTTTATGCTGGCTCTTGAGTCCAAAGCCAGATTCCGCGACGCTTGCGCGCACACAGAGGACTCCATGGCAGCACGCGCATCATCCATCGGCCCGACCATCGGCACCGAAGTCTATTCCGATCTCATCACCGGTACGCCGGAGCGCATCGTCGCGTTCGATGGCGCGCAGGCTATTTCCGCCCGCGAGTTCCTTCAACAGGTGCACGGCGTGGCGTCGCTGCTCGGCAGTGCCGGCCATCTACTCAACCTGTGTGAAGGTCGCTATCGGTTTCTGGTCACCTGGTGCGCGGGTCTGGTGTGCGGCATCCCCACGCTGCTGCCGCCATCGCGAGCGCCGGCGGTCATCGTCGAGATGCTCGAGCGCTATCCCGATGCCTTGCCCATCGGTGACGACCTCTTCGATGACGGCATCCAGCTCGAGCGCACCCCGCCAGGCTATACGGCGCTGCCGAACCCGCTGCCGCGCCTAGCAGGTGAGGTCCCGCGTCTTCCGGCATCGCTGCTGGCAGCCATCGGATTCACCTCCGGCAGCTCGGGTCCACCGAAGCCGCAGCGCAAGCACTGGGGCAGCTTTTGCGGCTCTACGGTGTGCAACGCCGAGGTGCTGTTTGCGCACGCCGGTGCAGGCTGCCACCTGCTGGCGACAGTGCCCTCGCAACACATGTACGGAATGGAAACATCCGTCCTTCTGCCGCTGCTGGGCGGCGCGACCATTCACACCGCGCGGCCATTTTTTCCGGCCGACATCGCTGCCGCACTGGCTGACCTGCCCGAGCCGCGCGTGCTGGTAACGACCCCCGTGCATCTGCGCGCGCTGGTCGAAAGCGGGCTTAGCGTTCCCAACATCGCGGTTATCTTGTGCGCGACAGCACCGCTTTCAAAAGCATCAGCGCAGGCAGCAGAAGCGGCGACAGGCGCGCACGTGGTGGAGTTTTTTGGCAGTACAGAAACCTGCATCATCGGCCACCGACGTACGGCTCTCGAGGACGCGTGGACGCCGTACGCGGACGTCGTTCTCGAGCCCCAGCCCGGTGGAACGCTGGTCAGCGCGCCTTGGCTGGCAGCGCCTGTTTTACTTCACGACCTGATCGAAGCGCTGCCGGATAAAGGTTTTCGTTTGGCTGGCCGCGCCAGCGATCACCTAGAGATTGCCGGCAAGCGGGCAGCGCTCGGCGAACTCACGCGCCGACTGCTGGCGATTGAGGGGGTGAACGACGGCGTGGTTTTTCAACTCGACTCGAATGGACCGGTGCAGCGCATCGCTGCCTTGGCAGTTGCGCCAAATCGCAGCGAGGCCGAACTGCTGATGCTGTTGCGCGAATCTGTTGACCCAGTGTTTCTTCCTAGGCCGCTGCGCATTGTCGAAAAATTGCCGCGCAGCGAAACCGGAAAGCTGCCGCGCAGCGCGCTAATTCATGCGCTGCGGCAAACAGGCGGCGAGGACAAATAAGCCACTCGCCGCCGACGTGAGTAGGGTCAGTTCAGCGCTTCCAGCTGCAAATTGCGCGAAATATCGGACACGATATTGTTGACCCACGAGCTGTAGTTTTTGTGGATGTAGCGCCCACCATTCTTCTCTTCGAAATTAAGATTTTCGCTAGAGACGTACGCGACACGCACCGTTCCATCGCCGTGCTCAATGGCGATCCGCACCACGTGGGCACGCACGTTGAGGGTGGCATCCACATGCCCGGGTTGCTCTCCGGTAATCGTCCACTTGCGGGTGACCAAGGCGCGCTTGATTTCCTTCTGCACTGCTTCGGCGCTCATTCCATCGGGTATGGCGATCGGATCAGGGTCAACCAGTGGCGCGCTGCGCGCACCCATCAGCAGTGCGAGAACAGGCACAAGCAGCACGGCAAGCCAGCGTGAATGACGCATATTTGAACTCCAGGAGGGTTAGTCGATTGGGATGGCTCAAGAACAGCGCTGAGCAGGCCCTAGCGCGACAGCAGTGTGGCTGCTGATCGGTCTGCGCTTCAACTAATTTTTGCCAGCATCCGCTGGTGGCCGATCAGCCGCGCCCAGCGCGAGCCGATGTCTACCCACAGCATATAGACCGTCTCCGAGAGCAAGCGGAGCGCGGTGCCATATGTCCACACCAGCTTGGGCTCGGCGGCGCAGAGCTGATGCGGGATACCGAGATTGCGCGCAAACATGGCGCAGCGCGCGAGGTGATAGCGATTGCTCAACAAAATCACGCGCATCTCGCCGCGCGCCGCCAGCAGGTCGCGTGCGTTGCGCAGGTTTTGCAAGGTGTCGCGCGAATCGTGCTCAAGAATCAGACGAACACCGTCGGGTAAACCAGCCGCCCGCAGTTCACGCGCGGCAACTTCTGCTTCGGTCGGCTTTGGTACACCTCCCAACAGCAAAAGTTCGCGCGCGCAGCCTGAGCTCGCCAAGGCGTGTGCACGCCTGATTCGCAAACGGAAATCCGCATCTGGCTGACCATTCGCGCAGCGTTTGCCAAACAGCAGGACGCTGCACCCTTTGGCCAACGACGGTGACTCGGAGCTGCGGCGCGCCACTCGCCACACGTGAACGAAATACACCACAAACAGCAGGCCGCCGCTCAGCAGCAGGGCCGCATTTGCCACGGCCAGCGCGTGCAGCGCGTCCATGTCGCGCAAGATCGATATCTGATGGGCGCGGCGAGAGGTCATTTTTCCAGTCTGCGGGATTAGGCTGCGGGCGCAAAGTGAAGGCGCGTGAACCCGCCGCGGCCAGTCGCTGACCTATACTGCGCGCCCCGCTTTCAGCCCTGCTCCCTGATTTGCCCATGCACCGCACCATGCCGCCAGCTGCCATCACTGCCTATACCGTGACGACCGCCTGCGGGCGCGGCGCGCAGGCGCTGCGCGACTCGCTGAGAGAGGGCTGGTCAGGGCTGCGACCAAACGATTTTTCCACTGCGGCGCTGGGCACCTGGATTGGGCGCGTCGATGGCCTCGAAATAATGCCGCTGCCTGCCTCACTGAGTGAGTGGGAATGCCGCAACAATCGTTTGGCGTGGCTGGCGCTTCAGCAGGATGAAATGCTGACGCGTATAGACGAATTGCACTCGCGCTATGGGGCCACGCGAATAGCAATGGTCATTGGTACATCAACCTCAAGCATCGGTGCAACAGAAGACGCCTATGCGGCGCTGAGCGTTGACGGCGCATTCCCAGCCGACCTAGCACGCAGCCGAATCCATACGCCGCATTCGATCGGCGGCTTTGTGCAGGCCGCGACAGGTCTTCGTGGCCCGTGCGTCACCGTCGCCACGGCCTGCTCATCCAGCGCCAAAGTATTTGCGCAGGCGGCGCGGATGATCAATGCCGGCATTGTTGATGCTGCGCTCATTGGCGGTGTCGATACGCTCTGCGGAAGCGTGCTGTTTGGCTTCAACGCGCTGGGCCTCGTCGCGCCAGCGCGTTGCCAACCGTTTGACGTGGCGCGCTGCGGCCTTTCGCTTGGAGAAGCCGGCGGCTTCGCCATTCTTGAGCGCGACGGTGACGGCCCGCAGCTGCTCGGCTACGGTGAGTCGAGTGACGCCCACCATATGTCTAGTCCACATCCCGAGGGCTTGGGTGCCAAGCTGTCGATGCAGAACGCGCTGGACCGTGCCGGCATCACTGCCGATGCGGTGGACTACATCAACCTGCACGGCACGGCGACGCCAAAAAATGACGAGATCGAAGCGGCCGCCGTGGCGTCTATGTTTCCCGCCAGCACGCGGGCCAGCTCGACCAAGGCGTGGACCGGCCATACGCTGGGCGCGGCCGGCATTGTGGAATCGGTGATCGCCATCGATGCACTGGCAACCAGTTTGCTGCCGGGCACGCTGGGCTGCGTTGATCTCGATCCCGCCTGCGGACCGCAGCTGCTGCGAGAGTCGATACAGAGCACGCCGCGCGTCACGATGAACAACTCGTTCGGCTTCGGTGGCAACAACTGCACCCTGCTGTTCGCTGCCGCAGGCTATCGCGCGTGAGCCTGCCGGTGACCCTGCCCCCGATGCGGTTACGCGGCATTGCCGGATGGGCAACGGGCATGCCGAACTGGGCCGCCTTGCGTGCAGTCGCGCGCGGCGAATCCGCTCCACACGAGGACGCACCGCGACGGCCAGCGCCGGATCTACTTGCGGCCAACGAGCGCCGACGCGCCCCCGATACCGTGTTGCTGGCCCTGGAAGTAGCCAAAGCGGCCTGCATCGACGCCAATGCTGACCCAGCCTCGCTGCCCTCTGTGTTCGCTTCAATGCACGGAGACCTCACCATCACCGACTACATGTGCCAGACCCTAGCGACCGCGCCGCGCGAGGTGTCGCCGACCAAGTTCCATAACTCGGTGCACAACGCAGCCGCCGGCTACTGGACAATCGGCGTCGGCTGTCGCGCCGCCGCCACGGCGATTTCGGCCTATGAGGCAACGTTTGCGCAAGGCCTATTGGAGGCCGCTATGCAGCTTGCAGACGGCGCGCCGCAGGTGCTGCTGGTCGCCTACGATGGGCCATCGGCTGGCCCGCTCGCCTCGATCAGCCCGAGCTCGGCATTGTTTGGCATTGCGCTTGTGCTCGCCCTTGACGATGCCGCTACTGCTGACTCACACATACGCGTCACAGCCACCTTGCAGCCAGAGGCGGCACCGGTACAGACGGGTGGACATCTACTGACTCACTTGGGCGCAAACGCGATGGCGCCGGCGCTGGTTTTACTTGAGGCGCTGGCTCACTCGCACAAGGTCTGTGTGCTGGATGCCGGCCCCGATCTTTCGCTGCGTTTAGACTTCGCATGACGCGCGCTGAACGCGTCGCTGTGTTGATACCTGCGCTCAATGAAGCGCTGCGCATTCGCGAAGTTGTCGAGGGTGCGCTGATCCACGCTCGCCACGTGATCTTGGTCGACGACGGCTCAACCGATGACACGCTCAAGAACGTTGCTGATTTGCCGATCACGGTCATCCAGCATGCAACGCGCCGTGGCAAAGGCGAAGGTCTGCGCAGCGGCTTTCGCGCCGCGCTCGCGATGCAAGTTGACGGCGTACTGACCATGGACGGCGACGGCCAGCATCTCGCGGCCGACATTCCGCGCCTGCTGGCGGCGGCAGACGCATTCCCCCAACAGGTCGTTATTGGCGCGCGATTGAAAAAGCGTGCGCAGCAGCCGATTCATCGCCGCCTCGCCAACGAATTTGGCGACTGGGGAATCGCTTGGGCGACCGCCTACCGCATCGCCGATACCCAAAGCGGTCAGCGGTATTACCCGCGCGCTGTCTGCGAGATCGCAGATGTAGCCGGTGAGGGCTTTGTATTCGAGGCAGATATTCTGATTCAAGCAGCGCGGCGGCTCGGAACGCGCTGCGTCTCTGTACCGATCGAATCTCGCTATGCCGGCGATGGGGTGGCGGGTCAGTTCCGCCGTAGCCACTTTCGTCCGCTGACGGATTTGTATCGAATTACCTCACACGTCGTAGGCCGAGTCTGGACCTATGGCCGGGTGATTCCGCGCTACATCGAAGCGCATCGCAGTCGCGCCGTGGTGTTTGATCCAGGCGCTTCCGACGCAGCTAAACCGAGTCAACCCTCATGAGCGCGTTGCCAGCGCGCGACGTGCTGATTCTGGGCGGCGGTTTAGCCGGCCTGACGCTGGCCCTGCAGCTGCGCAAGGCGCACCCCGATCTACGCATTGGCGTAATCGAACGGCGTGCTCATCCGGTTCCCGAAGCGGCACATAAAATCGGCGAATCCACCGTCGAAATTGCCGCTCACTACTTTGGCGACGTGCTCGGTCTGAAACCGCATCTGGATGAGCAGCAGATCGTCAAGTTCGGCTTCCGATTTTTCTTCTCCGAGGGCCGTACCGACATCGCCAACTGTGTCGAGCTAGGCGCCAGCATGGCGCTAAAAACCGGCGCTTGGCAGATTGATCGCGGCCGGTTCGAAAACTTTCTCGGTGAGCAGGTGCGTCTGCTTGGCATCGACTTCATCACCGAGGCCAAGGTGTTGCGGGTTGATCTCAGCGGCGACGATACGGCGCACGTTGTGCAGTGGGAACACGGTGGCGCGCGACATACCAGCGCCGCGCGTTGGGTGATCGATGCCAGCGGGCGCGCCGGCATTCTAAAGCGTCAGCTGAGTCTTGCTCAGCCCAATGGCCATCACGCCAATGCCGTCTGGTTTCGTGTCAAAGGCCGTATCGATATTGACGACTGGTCGAGCGATGCCGACTGGCTTTCACGCTGCGCGCCGCCTGAGCGCTGGCGCTCGACCAATCATCTTGTCGGCGCGGGGTATTGGGTATGGCTGATTCCACTCAGTTCAGGCTCGCATTCGGTCGGAATTGTTTGCGACGCTGACGCGCATCCGCTGGATGGGATGAAGACCTTTGATCTCAGCATGCAGTGGCTGCACGCCCATCAACCAATGCTGGCGCAGGCGTTAGAGCCGATGCGCGGAGAGCTGCAGGACTTCGCCTTTTTTCGCGACTTCAGCTACAGCTGCAAGCAGGTGTTCTCGGACCAACGCTGGGCATTGACTGGCGAAGCCGGCGCGTTCCTTGATCCGTTCTATTCTCCCGGCAGCGACTTCATCGCAATCAGCAACACCTACATCACCGCACTGATCAGCAAGGATCGCGCAGGCGAAGTTTGGCAGCCCTATGCCGGCGTCTATCAGCAGCTGTTTATGAGCTTCTATGACAGCACGCTGGCGATGTATCGTGGGCAATATCATCTGTTTGGCGATGCGCAGGTGCTGCCGCTGAAGGTGCTGTGGGACTACACCTACTATTGGGGCGTGCTGGCACCGCTGTTTTTCGCTGATCGCATCGCCGATATGCCGACGATGTCGCGGCTGCGGCCCGAGCTAGCGCAGGCGATGTCGCTAAATGTCGAGATGCAAAAGCTGCTCGCCGAATGGGGACATCTGAATACCGCACATGGGCAACGCGGTGGGTTAGCGGGATTTCTGGATCAGGCCAGCGTTGACTGGTTCTCTGAACTCAATCGCGCACTTAAGGACTCGCTGGACACGCGTGGATTTCGCGAGCAGATGCGCAAGAACGTGCGCCAGCTC
>JBBSIY010000129.1:0-8652 GCA_038257785.1 Lysobacterales bacterium | reverse complement strand
GTAGAAGGCCCAACCGAATACCGCCTAGCCGCCCCCAACGTGCCATCCAGAGCGGCCACAGGCAGGCAGCCCAGGCGAGATCGTTCGGCACCACCAACAGCGGCGAGTGGACCGCAGCAACGATGGATTCGACCGACCCCCGCTGAATCAGCGAAGTCAGGATCGTGACCATGCCTAGCCAACCAGCCAACAACGCCAATGCCTGCAAGATCACGTCGATACTGCGCCACTGAGCAGAGGCGCGGCGCAGCACTGCGAGCGAAAATAGGCTTATGGCAGTGGGTGTCGAAAGCGCAAAGGCGCGTGCCGAATCGACCGCCGTGATGCAGCACAAAAGCCAGACAGCGCCAAAGATCAAAAGCGTCACGTCCAGGTGATCAAACCGCTGACTAAAGTCGATTTGATTGCACCAAGCGGACAGGCTAAAACAGACCAGCAGAACGGGCAGTGCAAACGGTGCAGTAATCGCGTGGGCGTGGGCGATCACAAAAAAAGCAAAACCACACGCTGCCAGCGGCAAAGGCAATATCTTTCTGCCCTCAACCACCAGCGGAAAATGACCGCGCACAATGCCGAAATACGGCTTCCAAGCGGCCGCAGACCTGAAGTACGCCACTCAATCGCCTTGGGTGATGCGCCGCGGCATTTGCGCTGACAGCATGCTTCGGCCACGCTCGTTGCTGCATGCCTTGTCCCTCGGCAAAAGGTCGCGAGTTCGATTCCACCGCGACCTCAGCCTCACCGCACCCTACGCGGCAACCACGTAACAAGGGCGGTACTCGCCCGACATTTTCATGCGCTGCTGGGCGACGAATGAGCGCAACAGCTCGTCCAGCGCACGCATGATCACCGGCTCGCCGTCAATGCGAAACGGGCCATGCTGCTCTATCGCGCGCATGCCCTCTTCTTTGACGTTGCCGGCGACGATGCCTGAGAAGGCGCGACGTAGATCTGCAGCCAAGTCATGCACCGGCTGATCACGATTGAGCTTGAGCTTTGCCATGTTCTGATGAGTCGGCGCAAACGGCTGCTGAAACGGCAGCGCAATACGTAACGACCAGTTGAAAAAGAACGCGTCCTGATTGCTCAGCCGATGCGCGCGCACGCGCTCGATGCCGCGTCCCATTTGGCGCGCCACCTCGGCCGGATTATCAACAACGATGCTGTAACGCGATGCTGCATCGTCGCCCAAGGTGAGGCGCAGAAACTGATCAATCTGCTCGAAGTAAGCAGCCGACTCACGTGGGCCAGTGAAGACCAGCGGAAAGGGAATGCCGGCATTGTCAGGATGCAGCAAGATCCCCAATAGATAGAGAATCTCTTCCGCCGTTCCTACTCCGCCAGGAAACACGATGATTCCATGACCGACGCGCACGAAGGCCTCAAGGCGCTTCTCGATGTCCGGCATGATGACCAGCGAGTTGACGATTGGATTCGGCGACTCGGCGGCAATGATGCCCGGCTCGGTGATGCCGATGTACCGATTGCGCATACGCCGCTGCTTGGCGTGCGCAATAGTCGCGCCCTTCATCGGCCCCTTCATCGCGCCGGGACCACACCCGGTGCAAATATCTAAGCCGCGGAGGCCCAGGTGATAGCCGACCGCCTTGGTGTAGTTGTACTCGTGACGGGCGATCGAATGACCGCCCCAGCAGACCACAAGGTTGGGCTCGATGTGCGAGCGCAGAACGCGCGCGTTGCGCAAAATCTCGAACACCGCGCTGGTAATGCCTTCGGACGACTGCAGATCAAACGAACTGCTTCCGTCCATTTCAGTGGACACGTAGGCGATATCGCGCACCACGGCAAACAGCAGCTCAGCGACGCCGGCGATGATCTTGCCATCGACAAACGCACTCGCCGGCGCATTTTTTAGCTCAAGCTTAATGCCACGATCGTGCTGATGAACCTCGATATCAAAGTCGGGATAGCGCTCGCGCGCGGCGCGCGGATCATCTGACTCGCTGCCAGAGGTCAACACCGCCAGCGAACAACGTCGCAGCAGATCGTGCATGCCACCGGTGGAGGCGTCACGCAATCTGCTGACTTCGTGACGAGAAAGCACATCAAGTCCGCCGCGCGGCGAAATACGAGCGTTGACGGTGGCGAGACTGGTGGGAGGTGACTCTGTCGCTGACTCTGCTGCGTTGTGCATATTTAGAATGTCTGTTGTCGTGTTTGAAGTCTGGCCGAGCAATTTAGCACCTGATCGAAAGCAGGGGCATTTACTGCGGTTTAAACGAAGAAGGCCGGCGTGTGCCGGCCTTCTTCTCTAGTTGCGTCAGCGGGTGACGCTTAGAAGCGATAGCGGAAGCCGATCTGTGCGGACCAGCGCGACTCACCGCGGTTGTCGCGCAACGTCAAGTCACGAATATTGGCTTCGCTAAAATTGTAGCGATAGCGGCCGCTCGCCTGATCGATGCCCGCGTAAGCAACGATGCCCTGTCCGAACGGGAAGCCAACCTCCTCGATTTGACCCCAATCTTTATCAATCAAGTTGCCGATGTTCTGCACGTCAATCCAGATCTCAGAGCTGTGCCCCTCGAAGAAGCCTGGCAGCGCCTGACTGAAGCGGATGTCAAAGTTGTTCGTAAATGGGGACTTGCCGCTACCGGGCGTTGCCACCGACCCGCCCATTGCCGCCAATTCCGGATTACGTAACAGATAGTCGAAGAAGGCAGCCTCCATCGTTGCGCCGCCCGTGAAGACCACGTCGCCCGGCGCTGCCGGCACGAAGAGCAGATCGTTTACGCGACCGTCGCCATTCGCATCGTTAGTAAACGCATAGCTAAACGGCCGACCGGTGCGCCCCTCATAGAACATTGCCACCGAGGTCTTGTAGTCGCCAAAAAGATTGGTTTCATAGCCGATGGTCGCAATGACGCGATCCTGGATCTCCGCGATCGAGGTGCCTGAAACTTCATCATTTGGATTGAGACGGTAGCTGTTTGCCCAGTTCGAAATTGCCTGCGAGGAAGTCAGCGGGCTAACTTCTTTCGCCGACGTATAGGTGTAGCCCAAGGTCCATGACCAATGCTCCACCGTCGGCTTGACCAATGAGAACGTCAGCTGCTGAGACTCACCCTTGCTCGTCGGCCGCAGAACAGTCACGTCGGTAAAGCGGCGATCGCGGCGGTCGCGCGCGGCGGACGCAGTGATTGGGTTGCCCCAATACAACAGGCGACCGTCTTGGCCCACTATGTTGCTGGGTGCGCCGAGATTGAGGTTTTCGTAGTAAAGCGCTTCTTTGACATCGGTCAACAGCAATTCTGTCGATGCAACGATGCCGTACCACGGCAACTCATGGTCCAACGCAAGGTTCGCCTTCCATACTGCGGGCTGCTTCAGCTCCGGATCAACCAAGTCCAACGGCCCACCGATCGTGCCAGTTGCCGATGTAGGAATACCTGGCTGGTTGTTCGGATCCGGAGAGAACGCTACGCCGTTTCCATTGCTGGAGAACACTTCACCCAACGTCACACCGCCGTTGTTCTGGTAAGGATTGGCAAGCCATACGTTGGCCGCCGCACCAGAGAACAGGCCCAAGCCACCACGCAGCTGGGTCGGGCGATCTGTATCAAATGTGTAGTTGAAGCCTGCACGCGGCTGGAACAAGCCATTGCCGTCGATCGTGCGCGTATTGTCGAAGCCAAATACAGCCGATGCCTGCGGGTTCGCTGGCGGGTCGCGCGGAACGTTAGGCACGTCATACCGCAAGCCGTAGTTGACGGTTAGGTTGTCGGTAACCGCCCAGGTGTCCTGTAAATAGAATCCGAGAGTCTCCAACTCAATCGCCGCCGCAAGCGACGCCCGGTCACCATTCACCGGATAGCGAACGTTGAACTGAGTCGGCGACCCAGCTCGGTAGTTGGCTAGCGCGTCTTCAAACGTCAAGCCGCCAAAGTTGTAGACACCGAACAGGTCGCGACCAAATAGGTTCAACGCTTCGTTCTTCTGGTATTCGACACCGAACTTCACTTCGTGATCACCCAAGAACAGGAAGCCGGATCCTTGGGCAGTGGTGACTTCCGACGTCAGAATATTGACGTGACGGAACTGCTCGGCGCCTAGATAGATGCTGTCGGAGCCAGCGCAGGTCGAGCGATTCGCCGTTGCGCCCCAGCACAGCCGGATTTGCGGCAGCTCGGAATTCAGATCCCAAAGTGAGCTTGAGTCGGAGCGCCCCACCTTAAACTCGGTCGAGAAAACGTCGGACCAATCGCTGAACAACTGCACCACAGCCGATTCAAACTCGACGTTGTTGGTTTGCCAATAGCTCGACAATGAGAGGCTACGCGAGCCAATACTCCGCAAGAACGGCTCGACTTGCTCGGACTTGTTGTAGCGGAAATACGCGCGATGGTCGTCGTTGATGTTCCAGTCGACGCGAGCAACGTCGTCTTCAACCTCAAAGCTCAATGCACCTGGCAGGGCAAAATCGCCGGCGTCAAAACCCCACACTGACTGCGACACGTCGCGCACTAGGTCAATCTGCGAATCGCTGATGGCCGGCGGCAAAGCGTTTGGCGCACCGAGGGTGCGCTCAAACTTCTCGTAAGCGACAAAGAAAAACAGCGTGTCCTTCAGCAGCGGTCCGCCAAACGTAACGCCGAATGTCTCTTCCTTCTCCGGTGGGGCGAAGAATGATCGGTCAATCTGGCCAGTGCGCGCCCAGTCACCGTCGCGATACAGGCCGTATACCGTGCCCGTGAACTCATTCGTGCCTGACTTCGTTACGGCATCGACGTTGGCTCCCGTGTAGCCAGAAAGCGAAACATCGTAGTTTGCCAACGAAATATCGATCGCCTCGATTGCGTCAATCGAGATCGGCTGTCGCGCAGTGCTCAAGTTGTTGCCAGCTAGGCCAAAACCGTCATTGATGGTCACGCCATCTACGCGAATGTTGTTGTAGCGCGAGTTCTGGCCACCGGCAGAAATTTCGGTGCGCTCTTTGTCCGTCTGTGCAATACGCGGATCGAGCCGCACATAGTCCTGAATGTTTCGAGCAATTGAAGGCAGCTGATCGATCTGCTCTCGACTCACATTGGTGCCGGTGCCCATTCGATTTGCAGAGAAGGTATCGGACACCGTGGAAGCAACTACTTCGATAGTGTCCAGCTGGGTGGTCGCCAACAAATCAACCGTCACGGAACCCGCCTGGCCCAGCTCAAGAAAAACGTTTTCTTGCGTCTCTGTGCGGTAACCATCTTTGAGCACTGTGACGGTGTAGGGGCCACCTACTCGCAATCCGCGGGAGCTAAAGCGGCCACTTTCATCGGTGGTCGCGCGGCTGGTCGTTCCTGACGGCGTATGGACGATGATGACTTCAGCGCCGCCAACAGGGGCACCCTCGGTAGCCTGAATGCGACCCGTCAAGGCCGATGAAGTCTGTTGAGCGAATGCCGGCGCGGCAGCCAGTGCGATAGCGAGGCCGACGGTGAGGCGCGACAGCCGGAGCTTGGTGCGATTGGTCATGGTGGTAGCCCTAATTGATCAAAGATGACAAAACGAAACGTGAAACGTGCGGCATCCCGCCGCGCAGACCTTGCGGCCGCGCTTTGCGGCTGCGTCAGGAAAGGGTATTGATCGTGCCGCAAACCTGCCCAGAGGGACCAACGAAGTCGTATCGACATGTGAGCGGGTTAACAGCACTTTAACACGCTAGCAGCGGCGGATGACAAACGTGTTTCAAGCAGCTTGAGTCGTCACATGCAGCGGCGTAGTGGTCGCTTGTGCCCCGCCCAAGTAACGTGCCCGTTTGTGCGGCTTGAGGCGCGTGAGGTCGATTCGAATCAGTCCGTCGACGCAGTGACCGAACGCAGGATCAACGCCGAAATCCATCAAAATGACGCCATCCTGCTCACATAAATCAACATATTGACGGTAAAGAATCGGAAGCTCACAGCCGAGAGCGTCCAGTTTCGTCTTCATCCAAGCTAGCCCTTCTTTCAGCGAGCGCCCGCTCAGGCCTATGAAGACCTCGTCACATAAAGCCTGCGGCGCGACGAACGGATTGCGTGCCAGAGCGTGCGCGCCCCCATCCCGGAAATAATGTCGATGCGTTTCCACAATCCAGCCACGCGCGTCCTCCGGCAGCTGCGCCGACAGGCTCACAGGGCCGGTCACATACCTCACATGAGGATAACTGCGTAGGTAGGCACCGATCCCTTGCCACAGGTAGTCAAGGCTTCGACTGCCCCAGTAGCGCGGCTGGACGAAACTCCGACCCAGCTCGACAGTTTGATCCAGCCAGTCAGCTGAGTGCGCGGAGAACGCAAATAGGGACGCGCTGTAGAGGCCACCTAACCCGCGCTGCTCGCGCACGCGCCGAACATCGGCCAGCCGATAGGCCCCGACAATTTCCAGCGCTGCTTCATCCCACAAAACTAATGTGGCGGTAGTAGTAATCGAAGCCATCAAGATCACGCTTGAGGCCAGTGCCCTCGCCCACCCGCCTGAACGCGACTTCACGAAGTCGGCCGATTTCGCGCAAGGCGACGCAGCCGGGTGCAGGATCAAGCAGCAGGATCTGTTTACCATCGTTGGTCTGTCCCAGCACCTTCGCGCTCGCGAGGGCGCGGCGAACGGCAGCAACGGATTCGGGATGCGCAATTGCCGTACTGGTAGCGAACAGCGGCGGCTTACGGGACGCCAAGCGATAGACATGCCTGCGCATTGCAGCAGCGACTTGGACCACATCCGCGGTATCCCGCACCAGCGCCAGCGGTGCAATGGGCGCGCCAATGGTGATACTTATCCTCTGGTCATGCGCGGCAAACATCTCGCGCGGCAGCATTAGCGTCGCCAGCGGCCGCGCCACCAACGACAACCCATAAAACGAGGCCGAGTTCTGCGCATCGATATGCACCGGCAGCACCGGCGCCCCGGTTCGCCGCGCGAAGCGTACAAACCCGTCGCTCCAGCGTCCGTCGCGCACGCCTTCGGGGCGAATACGGCTTACTTCGCCAGCCGGAAATACGATCAGAGCCTGATCCTGCTCCAACGCACGATAGGCCTCACGAAGACCGGCGCGAGCGCCGTATTGGCTGAACACATCGCACGGAATCAGCAAATCAGACAGCGGGTCAAGCTGCATCAGTACATCGTTGGCCAAGATGCGCACGTCACTGCGCACCGCGCCTACGAGATTGAGGAGCGCCAGCGCATCGAGCGCGCCGAGCGGATGATTGGCCACAATCACTACGCGACCTTCGCTCGGAATATTCTCTCGATCAGTTGGCGCAACTCGATACGAGAACCGCATATTGACGAGCGCCTGTTCAACAAAAGCGAGACCACGCAAAGTAGTCAAAGCCGCTAACGTCGCGTTGATCTGCGACTCACACGCGATCCGTCTCAGCAGCGCCACCACGGGTCGGCTCAAAGCCCGACGTTTGCCAGCAGCGAGATGCGGAAATGCCGCGTAGAAACTGCGTTCGACATCAATCACGGCTGGTCCTCGTGTGAACTGGCGCCAGCCTAGTCAGCGATTGCTAAACGCTGGTGACAGCCGTCGCGCCCCATCTCGCCGAACGCGGCAACGAATGCATCACGAGCCGGCAGCGGCGCTTGCTCTCGCCGCATTCCCGCGCGACGTGGCCTCACGCCCGAGCCAGACTTCCACTCGCCGATTGCGCTGCCTGCCCTGCGCCGAGTCGTTGGCAGCGACCGGTGCCGCGCCACCCATTCCGCGCGCGCGCGCGGGATCAATGCCGCGTTCATTCAATCGGTTGGTGACGTAGTCCACGCGCTCGTTCGACAGAAACACGGCCAGGATCGGCACAGCTTCATCGGCATCTGAAAAACCAAGCAGCAGCAGCGGTTGGCCGCGCTGTGCGGGCTGCCGCATGAAGTCCGCCAGTCGATCCAGATCGCGCAAGGCCTTGCTGTCTAGAAATGTGGCGCCGGAACCAAAGCGGAAGTTAAGCGACAACCGGCGCGCGCCTTTAATGAGGCTTTGATACTCAGTCGGCGCGTCGTTTCGCGGCGTGCCGGCATAGGCGCGGATGTTCTGCGAGACGAAGCCGACGTTCTCGACTAACGCCTGGCCCGGCTGCGACAGTGCAAAGTCGATAAACCCGCGCGCTAGCGCGCTGGGCTTTGGCGGCAGGTAGAAGTACAGCCTCCGCGAGAGCGGGTAGTCTTCAACCGCCACCTCCTCCCGACTCGGCGCAACGGCAGTGCCACCGTCTGAAATTGGCAGCGCGCGAACGCCCTTGACGCCCGACAAGCCAACAAATCCTATCGCCATGGGATCAGCGGCAACTGCATCAGCCAATTGAGTGGTGCTTTCATAGCGCTCCGCGTTGACTGACAGCGGCACCGCGCCTAGCGCCAGCGTGCGAAACGACTCCCATGTGCCCGACTTTTCGTCACGGGCGTGCAGCGCGATGCGTCCGGCGCGACCACCCACTGCCGACCAATCGGCCAGACGACCGCTAAAGATCCCCTGTAGCTGGCCCTTACTTAGCGCGCGTAGCGGATTCGAACGGTGCACCACAATGGCGAGCCCATCCAGCGCCAGCACCACCTCTTGCTCTGACGAATCTAGCTGCCCCAATCCTTCGGCATTCCCGCCGCCCGCCGCACTGTCCGCTGCAGCAGCAGGCCGTGAAGACATCGCGATATCGGCCTTGGCCGCCGCCATGTCTT
>JBBSIY010000128.1:0-8670 GCA_038257785.1 Lysobacterales bacterium | reverse complement strand
ATCGACCGAAGGCCTAGATGCTGCGGCTCTGGCCGCGGCTGCAGCAGCGGCTGCGTTGGTAGCAAGCAGCGATGTGCAAAACCCGGCTGAGACGGAGTCGGCCGGCGAAGGAAATGCGCGACGCCGTCGCGGACGTCGCGGCGGACGTCGTCGTCGTCGTCAGCAGGATGCGGGTGGCGTTGCTGAGCTGGATGCAGGATTAGGTGACCAAAGTCAGCTTGAGTTTGACGATGACGATGGCGATGAGAGCGAAAGTCGCACTGACAGCGCCGCAGGCGAGAAACAGCAGGCTGCTGTTGCTGCTCCGGTAGCGACGATAGGTGCTGAGCCCGTTGCGGCTGACGCTGGATCGGCGAAGCCTGCCGTTCCCACCAGCGCTGCGCTAGCCGCGTCTGGGTCTGCATCAGCGGCATACTTTCCTTTCCCCGCGCCCACACCTGCGCCAGAAACGGCGAGTGATACCAATAACCAAGCAGGATTGGCGCCAGCCGACGCGCCGAAAGCCTTAGCCACGCCGGCTTATATCGCGCCCGCGGCACCCGATGCTGCGGATTCGGCGACCATGACACCAGCCGAAACGACCGATGCACCGCACGTATCAGCGGCTGTCGATGTCGAGGCCGATGCGCAGCCAGTGGTTCCTGCGCCGGTGACCGAGCTCGCGCCTGTCGAAACCCTCGCGCACGACTCTGAGGTGCTCAATGCACCCGGCTTCGAGCCATCCGTCGCTGACGATTTACCCGCCCTTGCAGAAGCAGTTTTACCGGCGCTGACGCCAACAACGGAGGCAGCAGCTGTTCCGGTAGCGCACGCGGACGAGCCGCCAACACTTGCCGCACCTGTCGCAGAAACCGTGCCGAATGGGCCTGCGATAACACCGGACCGCGACAGCGACGGTGAGGGTGAAGGCCTGTCCACGGCAGTTCTTAGCGCGTCGTCAGCGTCACCGTCACCCGATACGACGTCGCAGGAAACACCGTCGGCGACGGAGCCTCCGAAACATGCGCAAAATGCTTCAGGCGCGCTGTTTCAGCAAATCGTTGCAGATGTGGCTAAACAAAAGGGCACGCCGCCGCCCAACGCCTGACGTAACATCGAATGCTGCAAGGCGAGGCCTCAGTCTCGCCTTCGGCTTTCGGGCTCTACACCGGAATCGACTCGACCACAATTTGCGCAGGATCGACCAGGCCATGCTGACTGGCCAGTCGCGCCAGCGACACAACGTCCGTCAGCCCGAGTTTCTGCAGCAGGCGATATTTGTGCGTCGAGATTGTCTTCGGACTGAGATTCAAACGCTTGGCCATATCGCCTGTGCGGATTCCTTGCACCAGCATCATGGTGATCTCTACCTCGCGCGGTGAGAGCCCATCAAACGGCGAACGGGTGTCGCCACGCACGCTTCCTAGGGCCAAGTTTTGAGCGATGTCAGCGCCAATGTAGCGCTTGCCTCGCGCCGCGTCGCGAATAGCGCGCAGCAGCTCGTCAGATGGACTCGCTTTGCTGACGTAGCCATGCGCGCCAGCCTCCAAAATGCGACGTGGCAAGGGACCGTCAGTTTGCATACTGACGGCAACAATCT
This sequence comes from Lysobacterales bacterium, assembly GCA_038257785.1. Lineage (GTDB taxonomy): Bacteria > Pseudomonadota > Gammaproteobacteria > Xanthomonadales > Xanthomonadaceae > JANNWF01. The sequence goes on along the minus strand of JBBSIY010000128.1, from coordinate 7,091 downwards.
TCGGTGGTTCTCTCACTTTCAGCAGGCGCTCGGTCAACTCTAAACCGCTTAACCCTGGCAGGTGCAAGTCGCACAGCACGACGTCGGGCCGCAGCTGGCGCACCATCCCGATCGCCTCCTCGCCCGTATCCGCCTCGCCGACGCACTCAATGTCTACCTGCTGCACAAGCAGCGCCTTCACGCCCGCGCGCACCAATGCGTGGTCATCCACCAGCAGCACACGAATCATCTTTGTCCCCTTGGTTCTCAATATGCCGCGCAGCTCAGCCTTGCCTCGCGCCAGCTCAGTCCACTCTACCGCAGGCTGCGCCGCAGCAGATCATCGCGGCGGCACCGCGCTATTCTGATTGCTTATCCCCTCCTCCGTTCGCTTCCGTAGACAGCCCCATGATTGAATCTGATAACTCGCCGTCGTCGATACGCATTAACAAGTTCATTGGCGAAACCGGCTTCTGCTCGCGCCGCGAAGCCGATCGCCTCATCGCCGCCCGCCGCGTGACTGTCAACGGTCGACCCGCGAGCAACGGCACCCAGGTGACCGACGACGACGAGGTTCTGATTGATGGGCAAGCGGTACGCCAGAGGATGGCTGCAAAGGGTGCACGCAAACACGTCTACATTGCCCTCAACAAGCCTGCCGGCATCACCTGCACCACCGAGCACGACGTCAAAGGCAACATCGTCGATTTTGTTGATCACGAGCAGCGGATTTTCCCGATTGGCCGACTCGACAAAGACTCGGAAGGCCTGATCCTACTGACCAGCAACGGCGACATCGTTAATGAAGTGCTGCGTGCGGAAAACGCCAAGGAAAAAGAGTATTTGGTCGCCGTAAGCCAGCCAATCACTGACGAATTCCTTCGTGCGATGGCCAAAGGCGTGCCGATTCGTGGCGAGCTGACTAAACCCTGCAAGACCAGCAAGCTCGGTAAGTACGGTTTTCGCATAGTGCTGACGCAAGGCTTGAATCGACAGATTCGCCTAATGGCCGCGCACTTCGGCTATCGCGTCAAGACGCTAATTCGGGTGCGCATTGTCAACGTCAAACTCGGCTACTTGAAGCCCGGCCAGTGGCGCAATCTCACCGAACAAGAGCTGCGCGGCCTGCTGCCGCTGCGCAATGAGTGGTGATGCCACCGCCGACGAGCATATAGCGAACCGGAGGCGGCTCAATTTTGCCTTCGCACCCGTACTCGAACTACCCAACGCCCGGATCTCGACGCGTTAAACCTATGTTTTAGTGAACGAACCTTTCGTGCGTTGTGCGAAATGCTGCTGTATCTCATCGTGCAAGACACGTGACGCGAACACTGCCCTGCTGTTGAAAAACATTGCTGCGATTGGCCCGCAGCAGTTGGCACGCGGTCTGCTGTACATCTATCGAAGCCGACCAGCTTCACTTCGATGACAGCAAGACTGAACCGCTAACAGGAGAAATATCATGCGTACATTGACCAAGACGCTTCTCGCGACCGCGCTAGCAATCAGCTCGACAGTGGTCTTCGCCGAAGGGGAAATGAAGGATCAGACGATCGATCCAACGGTCGACAGCCAGCCGACGCCAACGTTTGAGTCGCTCGATGCTAATCGCGACGGATCTATCGTCAGGAGCGAGGTGCCCTCCACTCATGAACTGAGTACGTTGTTTGCCAGCCTTGACATCGACGGCGACCAGAAGCTGTCACGCGCTGAATTCAGTACCTACTTGTCGGGCGAGGACGAAGAGGAAGCCGAGTAAGCCCTAGGCTTACAGCGCAACGTAGCGGGGCTGCCAAGGCCGCCCCGCTACCTATTTGTTTCGTACCTGAGACGCGAATCGGAACCAACGACCTGCGCCGGAAAAAAAGTCAGCCGAGAAGCTTTTCCTACGCGTTCCACCCAACATTGAGTAAGTGGATGTGTCTAGTGTCGGTGAGCTTGGTCTCGAAGAGCCTAGTCTCGATGAGCATGGTCTCGATGAGCCTAGTGCAAAAACAAAAAAGGTCACCCGAAGGCGACCTAAATCGTTGTTTCTATTGGTGGGCGGTACAGGGATCGAACCTGTGACCCTTGCCGTGTGAAGGCAATGCTCTACCGCTGAGCTAACCGCCCAAGCCAGCCCGGCATTTTAGGTGGAGGGATGGTTAACGTCAAACCTTGTGCGGCTCAAACTGTTGCCGAGTCTTGTTCATCAGGTCGGAAACTCGAACTCGGGACGACTAAGTGGCGGCGATATCGCATCCCCGCACGCGAAATGCACAGGCTGCCGGAAAACGACTTCCGCCGACGAGGCATCGTCCACACCCATCACCAGTACTTGTTTTTGCAGCTCGGCGGCCAACTTCAGCAGCTCGAGAGGCAGCGGCACCCCTTCGGCCGCGACTTGGCAGACGATGATGCTTACCGCGCCGAGGCGTGCAAGGCGCTGATCATTGGCTGAGTCGCTCAGCGGGCCAAGCGCAATTTTTAGACCCTGCTCAACGAGCGGGCGAAGCGCGCTTTCAGTCCGGCTCGAAGCGTTTCGCATCCGATCTGCGTTGACCATAAGCGTCAGATTCGGCGATTCAATTCGGCGGCGTTGGCATTCTGCTTGGACCCAAATCGCAAACGTCGGATCTTCGATGGTTTCCGGACAGATCTCAGCAACAAGCGCGAGATCACCTCTCGCCATGCGAATGCGATCAAAGCAGCGTGCAAGGACCCATTGATCAAGCCGTAGGTGGAAGCCGCTGCTCCTTGCGAACGCGCGATGATCAGGCACGCATGCCTCGCCGACAGCGATTCGAACCTCAAACGATTCGCGAAGCCAATACTTTCCACCTCTCGACCCGTCCACCGGCACGATCGGTACAAAGGCGAGCGTCTGCGATCGGCCAAGTGCGTCATTGGCAAACATATCGCGTAGCTCCGGCCAGCCCGTCGGTTGAGCTGACGTGACCGAACTTGCCTGAAAGCGCACGCGCGGCGCCTGCAACTGGGCCTTTCGCAGTAGACCGAGCGCCGCATCAACGGCACCGTCAGCCGTTAGTGTCCCGTCCAGCTGCACGCCCACCAGCGCAAATGGCAACTGCAAGCCCTCACTGCTCGAGAGCCAATGGCGGCGTTCGAGATCGCTGGCAATACTGGCTAAGGTTTGCTGGTTGCCTGCGGCTGGTTCAGCAATGAAGAGACTCACTAGCGTTTCAGCCTGACAAACTTCCGACCGCACTAAACCGTGCGCACGCAACACCAACGCGACTTCGCCACCCAATTCAGCCTGATCAAGCCAGCAGACCTCAACCGATCCCGAGTCAAGGTTTGGCGCGACCGCCACCAGCACGCTTTGTGCACCTTCGGCCTCGGTGTTTTCCAGATCGCTAATGGCGCTCAGCATCCTTCGCCGTGACTGCACGCCACGCGCCGCCTCGCGTCCGAGCTTGCTTGACGAATCGAGCCACAACGACCGACGCGCGCGCGCGGCTCGCGTCTCAACGACAGCCAACAGGTCGCGCGGCCGAACCGGCTTTACGATCCAGTCATCGGCACCTAGCCTTACCGCAAGCGTGCGTGCGTCTGGGTTCAATTCACCGGTCAGAAAAACAATCTGTACAAACTCAAAGCCAGGCTTGTCGCGTAGTAGCTGGGCGAGCTCAATACCGTTTCGATCAGGCAGATTGAGATCAAGCAGACACAGATCCGGGCTGAACTGATCGACCATCGCGAGCGCCTCTGCGGCACTTGTGGCGACCTGCGTCAGCATTCCTCGATGGCCAAGAACCTTTTGCGCGAACAGCGCCTGACCGCGGTCGTCTTCGACAATGAGCACGCGAAACGCCGAGTTGAGGCGCTTCGCGATGAACTCAGCAATGCTGTCAGCCAAGGCGTCGGCCGAAGTCGTTTCGACGACTTGATCAACACCGGCACGTAGCGCAAACATTCGCTTTGCGCGCTGACCTTGCTCGATTAGTGCGAGCGTCCCTGGCTGAGTCAAGGCATGCGGGTGAGCATGCTCGATCGCAGCGATGACGTCTGCCGCGCTATCCACCCACGTCTTCGACATTGCGACGACAGCTACCGAACGTCGTGAGACTTCGACGGCCAATGCAGTCAAGGAATCGACTTGGAACGCCAGAAAATTTAGCTGCGTCACGGCCTTCGCAAGGGCCGGATCCGCCGTCCCGGGATCAACCAGCAAAAGCACAAGCGGGTGTCGGCTCGTTTCGTTCGCACGCCCCAATTCGGCCTCGGACTGAACGATGCCCCTCACTTCTACAGGCGCGACGGCCTCACACATCGTCGCTATCCGCGTCTGCAAGACAGCCGATGGGGACACATTCTGATCAACCACACCGCACAAAAAAACCGAAAGCTCGAACAGTTGCTCTGCGAGCGACGCGCTGCCGGCAGCGTCTGCTTCTTCCGCTAACGCCTCAACTTGTTGGTGCAGTGAAATCGCAGCATCCGAATTCCAGCCCTCACCAAAAATGATCAGGCAGGAATCAATAAGTTCGCGCGCGCGGGCTGCTAAATCGAGGGAGGTCGTCATGCCGAGCATCCTACCCCTGCCGCACTAAATAGATGTCGATAAGAAATAAATTGGAAGCAATGGTCTAGAAACGAAAAAGGCCACCCGAGGGTGACCTAAATCGCTTTACTGGATGGCGTCCCCACGGGGATTCGAACCCCGGTCGCTACCGTGAAAGGGTAATGTCCTAGGCCTCTAGACGATGGGGACGGATCCTTCCAATTCTGCTTGTAACCGCATTTGCCATACCGCTTTTGGTGGAGCCAGCCGGGATCGAACCGGCGACCTCTACAATGCCATTGTAGCGCTCTCCCAGCTGAGCTATGGCCCCACGGCTGGAAAGCACGCAAGTATAAAAACGCCTAGCTGATTGGTCAAGCGTTTGTTCGTCATGCTCCAGCCACTTGGGCGCTCGCGCGCGAAGGGGAGTTGACGATGCGCGGCAAAGCGCTGGCCTTCAAGGTAAAGCGCGAATGCCCCTGCTCGGCCAAGTATTCCAGCCACTTTGAGAGAAAGGCATTCATTCGCAAGCGGTGACCGATGATGGTGCGCGTATCCGCATTGAGGCCGAGCACGTCCTGCCACCGCCTGCCCACATAGCAATGCGTTACTTCGACCATCTGCGCGTCGCGGTAGAACCGCAAATACGCCGAGGGATCGGGCTGCCCGGTAGCAGGATCAAGCAGATTGTAGGTAAGGTAAATCTCCAGCGTGTAGGGATGACGTTCGATGACATCCAAACGTACATCTAGCCCGTCGTCGATGCTCGACTCATACGCATCGGCTTCAAGCTGGTCGACCCCGAACAGTCGCTGCAGGCGCACGAAGTTCTCACCGTATAAGCCCATCAGATAGCCAAAGCGACTTGGCGGCCGCGGCAACTGGATGTCGGGTTTGTGAATGATCATGCCATTAGCCGAACAGAGGGTGCGGTGTGACGGAGTTGTGACCTTAGAACATGTGTTTGTCGATGCCAAGCTCGGCCAGTATCTTGCTGGCGATTTCTTCGATTGAGGTGTGAGTTGTGCTGAGCACCGGTATGCCCTCCTGCCGAAACAGCGTCTCGCCAATGGCCACTTCCCGACGACACCGCTCGAGATTGGCATAGGAGCTGCCGGGTCGGCGCGCCTCGCGCACCTGCTGCAAGCGCTGAGGCTCGATAGTCAAACCGAACAGCTTGCGTCGATGCGCGCGCAACTTGCGCGGCATTTCGCCAGTTTCTAGGTCCTCGTCAGTCAACGGGTAGTTAGCGGCGCGCACGCCAAAATGCAGCGCGAGATACAAACACGTCGGTGTTTTCCCCGAGCGCGACACACCGACCAAGATGATCTCGGCCTCACCGTAGTCAAGGTCCACGCCATCGTCATGGGTCAGTGCGTAGTTGGTCGCATTGATGCGCGCCTCGTACTGGCCGAGATCGATCATGCCGTGCGCATGGCCAACAAGCGCTGAGCGCGGCACGCCAAGCTCGCGTTCAAGCGGTGCAATAAACGGGAGAAAGGCGTCCAGAATCAGCGCACCGCTCTCGCTCAGAATCGCCGACAGCGCCGCATCCACGCAGGTATTGACGACGATCGGTCGACAGCCGTTGCGCTCACCCGCTTCGCGAATGCGTGTGGATGTCTCGCGCGCCTTCTCGGCACTATCGACAAACGGCACGCGAACGCTCTGGAAATCGACCCCGGCGAACTGAGTTAAGAGGCTGTGGCCAATGGTTTCGGCCGTAATGCCGGTGCCATCTGACACGTAAAAAACAGGTCGCGCGTTGATCATTGCTGTCACCTTCCCATTCGTCAGCCCGAGTGTAGGCCAGCAGGTCGGGCTGCGTAACCGGGGTTGTTTGCATTTACGCTGCACCGCATCATTGGAGCCCGGCCGACTCTCAATGTGTAGAGTCCACTGTCGTTTCGCGCGCAGAGCGCCTATTCGGCGGCCCGAGGCCATCACTACCACCACTTGCGGAGTCGCGCTGTTGAACGCACACGTCCTTTGGCTGAACTCGCTGGGTATGCACGACATCGACCAAGTTGGCGGCAAAAATGCCTCGCTTGGCGAAATGATTGGCAATCTGTCGCAGCTCGGCGTATCCGTGCCCGGTGGCTTTGCCACCACGGCCGATGCGTTTAAAGAGTTCATCGCTTTTGAATCGCTGGCTCAGCGGATTCAAGATCGACTAGCAACCCTCAATGTGGAGGATGTACCCGCGTTGGTAAAAGCCGGCACCGAAATTCGCCAGTGGATCATCGACGCCCCTTTGCCGCCAGCGCTGGACTCAGCGATTCGTGACGCCTACGCCATGCTTGGTGCCGATGTTGGTCAGCCGGACGTGGCAGTCGCGGTACGCTCGTCAGCAACTGCCGAAGATCTACCAGACGCAAGCTTTGCCGGCCAGCAAGAGACGTTTCTCAACGTCAGCGGTGAAGATGCAGTCGTGGTCCGGGTGAAAGAGGTCTTCGCCAGCCTGTACAACGACCGCGCCATCGCCTACCGCGTGCACCATGGCTACAAGCACGAAGATGTGTTTCTGTCCGCCGGCGTGCAGCTGATGGTGCGTTCGGATATGGGTTCCGCCGGGGTGCTGTTTACGCTCGACACCGAATCCGGTTTT
>JBBSIY010000127.1:0-8675 GCA_038257785.1 Lysobacterales bacterium | reverse complement strand
CTCACCGACCTTCGCCACAATCGCCCCTGTCCAATGATTCAGGCGCAGACCAAACTGCTGCGCTTCGACCGATTGCTGAGGCGGCTGGCGACTCCACAACAGAGTACCGCTCGCGACTACCAACAGCAGCAACAGCATCGACAGGTGACGCAATGCGAGGCGACGCGACTGTGGCGCGCGGCCCGGCGATGGTTCGGACATGGGATTCCCCTAGGGTGGCTGTGATCGCGTGGTGATCGCGACGGAACGCGGTGTCCCGTAGGCGAATTAAAGCGGGCGCAGCGGCGTGCCAGCGGGCTGAAATGCGGCGGCGCGCAGTCGAATAAAGGCGAATTGCGGGCAGTGCGTTCGCGATGGCGAGGGAGACCTTCAATCCGCTGTTGCGAGCCTTTCGAAGGATTCGGTTTGCGGTCAAGCCAAGCAGAACGCTAGCGCCGGGAGCGATGCCGCAACGCCTAGCTTCGTTCTACGCGACAAATCCTACTTTGAGTGCGCGTCAGCGCTACCCATCGGCGCTATCGGCGCATCACCCGCGAGCTTGGCAATGTGCAGCTGCGCCTCCGATACCCCTCGATTGTCGCTGTCGAGAATGTTCGAGAACGTGAGCAGCACGCCGCCGTTGCGCAAGCGGTGAGCACTGACTGAGTAGGGGTCAAAATCCTCTGGCTCAGTCAGCGCTTGCTCCGGGCCAACGTTGCCGGGCCCCAGCAGCGCGCGACGATACAGATTGAATCCGCCGCGGGTGTGTTTTTTCGGCCCGGGGTAGACGTAGTAGAGATCAATGCCGTGATCGCTGCGCGGCAGCGCAAAGGCGTCGTGCACATCTGGCCAGTGTCGCGCTTGCGGCAGGCTCACGGCTTCTGGCGCAGACCAAGATTCTCCATCTTGCGAGAATTGGGCATAGGTAAGGATATTGCCTTTCGCCGTTGGATGCTGGTGAGTGAGTAACCACCCACCGCCGGGCATCGGAACCACGCGGACGTACGCTGCGCTGACGTCTTCCAGCTGCCGTGGTTGCCACGCCGTGCCTGTTGCGGACAAGCCCCAATAGGGTCGGCTACGGCGATTGCGAAAGCTCAGTGAAACGCCTTCTTTGTACTCCACCCATTGCGGCCATCCCGTCATTCGCGAGAGGTCCGCAATTGCGGGCAGTGACTCGGGGTTGCCGAACCCTTCGGCGCTGACCGGTGCGCGCCAAATTTCCGGCGGCCCACGCAGCGTTTCTCCTGACACAAAGTACATCCACGTTCGCTCATCGACGGTCACGAAGTCGGCCGATGTCACGATGGGGCGATCCAATAGCCGCAGCCGATGCGGCGCATCCAAGCTCACACCGTCCGGCGACTTGATCCGATACAGCTGCAGATCTTCGATGTCCGTGCCTTTTCCGGACCGGTAAATCAGATCAAAGCTTCCATCAGCATGCTCGAGCAGCGTGCTTTGCTTGTCATTGCGCCCGGCAATTCCGACCGCAACGCTCGTTGAGAGCGTTATCGGCAGATGACTGGCCTGTGACAGCTCCGCGCTGTGCGCGGGCGTCACAGGCATCGTGACCAGCAATAGCAGCAATGAAGTAGCGAAATGCATCGCTAAAAACGCTACTGTTTTTCGGGCGTCCCGTCATTGGGTGGCGTGGCCTGTTGAATCGGGCCGATATCGACGATGCCTTTCGGCCGCTCTGTCCACGCTTTGTCCTGCCACGCCCAATACGCTTCTGGCTTCCAAAACTTGTCGTCGTAGTAATTGGAGGCGTCAACCGTTTCGAGACCGTTCGGCGTAACAAGCTGGATTTGCATCGAGCCGACGAAGCCGGTGCGGCTGCCGGTAAGCTTGGCTTTGCCGCGACGAAGCTTGGCCTCTAGGCGTTTTTTGGCGACGCTGTCCGCGTATTCGGAATACAGGGTCTTGCCAATTTCAAGCGCGCGCTCGCGCTCGGCGGCACTGAGTTCAGACCAGTATTGCTCGCGCTTGACTAGCAGCACCACGAAGGCACGCTCGGCGGCGACATCCATCCACGCATAGGCGCTGGCGCGATCCATTTCGACGCCTTCTCCGCGCCACAGCATTTCTCCCACCATGCCTTGTGAGGGCTTGTCGGCAAAGCGCGCAGCGCGCTTGAATCGCTTAAATGCCTCGACAAAGTCGCCCCTCTCGTAAGCGAGCAGACCGAGCTGGCGATTGTTGATGTCGGGATGGGCGGCGAGAAAGCCTCCGCTGTTCAATATGACCGGGTCAATGGTCGGATCGTCCTGCGCGTGGAGCGTCAGCACGGGGGCAAGAAGAGCGAGGGCAAGCAGGGAAGAGGCGAGTGAATGGCGCATGACGGTGCTCATGAATAGGTAAGAAGGACGGCGGCGGACTCTACGACAGCCGTGGTTATGCGGTACAGAGCCACAAGTCGTGCTGAATGGGCAATGTGTGACATCTGCGTTTCCAGCTTGGGATGACGTGGGCCAAGCGATGCGAGAATGCCGGCCCTTCGAGGCTCGATTTTTCCGCCGCGCATGCATGAACACCAATGTCTGAACTAAATCCGCCGCAGCTTGAGGCCGTGCGCTACTGCGCTGGGCCGCTTTTGGTATTGGCCGGCGCGGGCAGCGGCAAGACGCGGGTGATTGTCGAAAAAATTGCCCATCTGGTGACACATGAGCACCTAAATCCAAGCAAGATCGCGGCGATTACGTTTACCAACAAAGCCGCTCGCGAAATGCGTCAGCGAGTTTCGGCACGCGTCAAAGCGGACGTGGCGGAAGCGCTGACGGTCAGCACGTTTCACTCGATGGGGCTGCGCTTTTTGCAAATTGAGGGCGACGCGGTCGGACTGCGGCGCGGCTTTTCTATCTTTGATATGGACGACAGCGGCGGACTGCTGCGCGAGTTTTTGCCCAAAGGTGCCAAACCGGACGCCATAGATGCGTTGCGCGGCCTGATTTCTCAGGCCAAGAACCAGGGTCTGTCGCCCGAGCAAGCGGCCGAGGCAGCGGCCAGTCCGCGCGAGCGTGAGGCGGCCGCGGCGTACGCGCAATATCAAGCGCGTCTCAACGCATTCAACGCGGTGGACTTCGATGATCTTATTCGGCTACCCGCACAGATCTTGGCGGCAGACGACGAGCGTGCCGGCGCGTGGCGTGAGCGCTTTCGCTACGTGCTGGTCGACGAATATCAAGACACCAACATCGCGCAGTATCGACTGCTGACCTTGCTGGCGGGACCGCGCGGCGCGCTTACCTGCGTCGGCGACGATGATCAGTCGATCTACGCGTGGCGCGGCGCAAATCCTGAGAATCTCGCGCAGCTAGGTCGCGACTATCCGCAGCTGAAAGTGGTGGCGCTTGAGCAAAACTACCGCTGCTCGCGGCGCATCCTGCGTGCGGCCAATGCCTTGATCGGCAATAACCCGCATGCGCATGTCAAAAAGCTTTGGAGCGATTTGCCGGAAGGCGAACCCATCCGCGTTTGGGAATGCCGCGAGAGCGAGCATGAGTCCGACCGTGTGGCGTCGGAGATCTCATTTTTGCGCGTGTCACGACGAGCCGAGTGGAGTGATTTCGCCGTGCTGTTTCGCGGCAATCATCAATCGCGCGCGCTGGAGAAAGCGCTGCAGCTGCTGAGCATTCCGTATCACCTCACCGGCGGCACGGCGTTTCTTGATCGCGGCGAAGTGAAGGACGCGCTGGCTTGGCTGCGGGTGTTGGCCAATCCTGACGACGATGCCGCGTTTTTGCGCGCTATTGGCTCGCCTAAGCGCGAAGTCGGCACCGCATCGCTGGCCAAGCTTGCCGAGCTCGCTCGCAATGCCGACATGTCGTTGGCGCGCGCGGCTGCGACCAATGGATTGGTGCGCCTTCTGCCGGCGCGCGCAGCGGCGGGACTTGCAGAGTTCGGCAGCATCATCGAGCGCCTGCACGAGCTGGGGCGCGAGGCAACGCCGGCAGAGCTCTGCCGGGCGACGATTGAACGCAGTGGTCTGCTTTCAGCTTTGCGCGCTGAGTGCCGCGACGAGGCGGCGTTCGGCCGTCGTAAGGCCAACCTCGACGAGTTGGCAGACTGGCTGAAAGGCGCACGCGGCGCCGGGCCGGAAGGGCTGGCGGCGCAGTTGGCACTGCTGGGTCATGCGGATCGCGGCGAACCGGGCAATGCGGTCCGGCTGATGAGTCTGCACGCGGCTAAAGGCCTAGAGTTTGGTCACGTATTCATTGTCGGTGTTGAAGACGGCCTGCTGCCGCACGAGGCGAGCTTGGAAGAAGGGCGACTGGATGAAGAGCGCCGCCTGATGTACGTCGGCATCACCCGCGCGCGGATGACATTGACGCTGAGCTATTCGCGGCAGGCGCGGCGGTTTGGTTCGTTGCAGCGACTGCAGCCGAGCCGCTTTCTAAGTGAGCTGCCGGAAGCTGATCTGCTGCGCGACGGTGCTGACAAGGGCCAGCATGCAGAGGTCGTGGCGATGCGGACGCAGGATCGCCTGAGTGCGATTGCGGCCATGCTGCGCGATTGAATCTGGATCGCGCGCCGTGTCATCGGGCTGCGCTGGTGGCCGTGTAAACTCGCAGCGCTAACGATAATCGAGAGGATGTCGCCCATGTCCCAGCGTCTTTCGCTGCCGCTTTTTCCTGTTTTATTGACTGTTCTGCTGGCGGCGTGCGCGACCACAGCGCCGCAACCACCCGTGCCGGAAACGCCGGAGCTCAGTGCGGCTAACGACAACCTCCACTCGACGCTATGGATGCAATCGTCAGCCGAGTACGAGGCGCTGCTTCGTGGCACGTTTGCGCAGGCGCGACAGCAGCTGGATACGGCATTGGCGACGCCTGGATGGGATGCGTTGGCACCCAGCGAGCGTCCAATCGGCAGCGGATTTGAGGCCTTGCCGCCAGCCGTCATCGTCGATGTCGATGAAACCATGCTCGACAACAGCCCGTTTCAGGCGCGCGGCATTCGCGATGATCTGACCTACACCTCCGAACGCTGGCAGACCTGGAGCGACGAGCGCCGCGCGCGCGCCGTTCCAGGCGCGCTGGAGTTTGCGCGTGCGGCAGCGGATCGCGGGGTGACTGTTTATTTCCTCACCAACCGCCTGCACGCGAGTGAGCGCGACAGCACGGCCGACAATCTCTTGGCGCTGGGCTTTCCGGTGCTGGAAGATCGCAGCAACCTGCTGCTGAAAGGTGATCCGCGGGCACCGGTAAGCGCCAAAGCCGAGCGTCGCGCGCTAGTAGGAGCGGGGCATCGCGTGCTGCTCCTGGTTGGCGACCAGCTTGGCGACTTCGTTGATGGCGACGATAGCTCGCAGCGTGAGCGTGCTGAGCGCGCAGCGCAGTACAGCGCATGGTGGGGCGAGCGCTGGTTCATGTTGCCCAATCCGGCCTATGGCGACTGGGAGCGCGTGTTAGGTCATCAGTGCGACCCAGCGCTAGCAAAAGCGGATCGCCGAGCGTGTCTGCGCGCTGCGCTCCGCATGGACTGACTGGCGCACCGCATTCTTTCTTCGGAACCGTATCTTGAACGCAGACATCCCGCTGCACGAGCGACTGATATTCGCCCTCGATGTTGATTCATTCGACGCCGCCAAGGCTTGGATAGATCGGCTAGGTGACGCGGTGGGGTTCTACAAAATCGGCATGGAGCTGCTCGCCACGGGCGACTACTTTCGGGTGCTGGACGTGCTTGCCCAGAAGCAGAAAGCCATCTTTGTTGACCTGAAGTTTCACGACGTACCGGCGACCGTCGCGGCGGCGGTTAAGAGGCTTTCGCAGTGGCCGGTGCGCTTCTGCACGCTGCACAGCTATGCGGCAATGCTCGCCGCCGCCAATGCGGTCAAGGGCGACATGCGGCTCCTGGCGGTGACCGTGCTGACCTCAATGGATAGCGATGACCTCGCCGCGCAGGGGGTTCAGCAATCACTGGCGGAGGCGGCAATCTCGCGTGCGGCGCAGGCGCGGGCTGCGGGCTGCGATGGCGTGATCGCGTCGGGGCTTGAGGCCGCCGAAATTCGCGCAGCAACCGCGAATGACTTCCTGATTGTCTGCCCCGGCATCCGGGCAGCGTCCGAGCGCGGCAAGGACGATCAAAAACGCATGATGTCGGCCGGCGAGGCGATCCGCGCCGGCGCTGATCATGTCGTGGTGGGGCGACCCATTCGCACTGCGAACGACCCAATAGCCGCCGCCTACGCGCTGCGTGCGGAAATAGAGGCTTCTGTTGTTCATAAAAAACAATGATTTAAGCGGTCATTACTAAAGTGTTGCATTAGATATATCTTGCAGGTAGCCTTTAAGTCGGCCCCATAGAGCGGCCAGCCTCCTCAAGGTGGCGATAGTGGACGTGACAGCCCGGTAACTAGAAGTAGCGAAGACAACAGAAAGAGCGTGAGGTCCAGCAGTAAGGACCCTTGGTCCGGGAGGCATGAAGCCTCCCGTTTTCTTTTCTGGGGGCTGAACCCGCAACGCGTTCGTGACCGATGGGATGCGGGTCGGCGTAGGCGATCTGCTAGAGTCCGCGCCGCATTCCTTACGTCGTGGAGCAAACATGAATCGTCTAGCCAGCCTGACCGTTGCCAGTCTTTTGGCGCTCGGCCTCGTCGCCTGTCAGTCGGAAACCGCGCAGACCACTGAAGCCAAGGTGCTTGCGTCCGATAGTCCGGCTGATGCCGTCGAGCGAATTGCATCTGAGCTGAAGTCCGACAACCTGCTCGGCGCGATGCAGGCAGCGGTGCCGCCTGCGGATTTCGACGCACTGAAGGCCAAGTACGAAGAAGGCCGCAAAGAACAGCCCAGCGCCAGCGACGCAGCTGAGTTCGCCGAGAACATGGCCAAGCTCACTGAGTCGGATGCCGAAGCCAAGCTAATGGCCGAACTCGAGCCGCTGTTGGTCAAGTACGAAACCGAAATGCAGGCGCAGCTTCCGATGCTGCTGGCGATGGGGCGCGGCTACGGTCAGCAGTGGGTGCAAGAAGAAAAAACCCTCAGCGAAGATCAGAAGAAGCAGACCATCCAAATGATCGACGCGATCGCCAACTGGGTGCAGTCGGTCAACTTTGCTGATCGCGATAAAGCGCGTCAGGCGATCAGTAAGGTCGTCGCCACCGCGCGCAAACTCGATATCAAGACGCTCGAAGCCGCCCAGGCGCTGAGCTTTGAGGACGCCATGGCGAAGGCCAGCATCGGCAGTGCGGGCCTCAAAGACGTGCTGGCCGTGTATGGCCTCAACATCAACGCCATGCTGGCCAGCGTTGATTCGAAAGTTGTTAGCGAGGAGGGTGACGTCGCGCGCGTCAGCGTCAGCTATACGATGTTCGATCAGCCGCTAACGGCTGATGCCGATATGGTGCGTCGCGACGGTCGCTGGTACGGCAAAGATTCGCTTGAGAAACTCGACCGCGAGCGCAACAGCCCGGCGGAAGTTGCGGGTGGCGAAGACATGGACGACGCTTCAGACGACTTCCAAGACAGCGATGACATGGAAGAGGCTGGCAGCGATAGCGCTAGCGATACAAGCGGCCAGTAATCGCAAACAATTGCCTTAGGCCGAGAAGACTGCCGCCCACAGCGTGCGGCGGCAGTCGATAATCGCCTGATGGAAGAATCTCGCCGCCACCCAGCAGCGCGCCCGTCGCTGCTGTTCCGCATACTTGGCAAACTCGCCGAGCCATGGCTGGCCATACGCATTGAGCCGCCGCGCCCGGCTGAGGCCGTGGTGAATACTGACTTGCCGGTTTGTTACGTGGTTGAGCGCTATGGGTTGTCGAATGCGCTGATTCTTGAGCAGGCCTGTCGCGATGCCGGACTGCCGTCACCGCTGTTGCCGATGCGCGGTGGCGATCGTGTTGGCCAAGATTTGGGCGGCAAGTCGCGCTCGTTCTTTGCACTCTCTCGGCGACAGGGTTTTTGGTTTCGTAGGCCGCGCAGCAAGACTCATTCGGAAGGTCTAGCGACGCTGATTGCAGCCCTGCAAGCACAGCCTGAGCTCGACGTTCAGCTGGTGCCGGTGTCAATCTTCGTGGGTCGAGCGCCGGATCGGCAGAGTGGCTGGTTTCGCGTGCTGTTTTCCGAGAACTGGACGCTGGTTGGTCGCTTCCGCCGCCTGTTGGCGGTGTTGCTCAACGGTCGCAACACCATCGTGCAGTATTCGCAGCCGCTGTCGCTGCGCGCGACGCTTGCCGAGGGGCTACCGCCCGAGCGCAGCGTTCGCAAGCTGTCGCGCGTGCTTCGCGTACATTTTCGCCGCGTACGGACGGCCGTTATCGGGCCTGACCTATCGCACCGGCGCACCCTGGTTGACGGCGTACTCGATGCTGAGAACGTCCGCGCGACGATTGCTGATCAGGCAAAGCGTGACAACACAACCTTCGAGCGCGCCTACAGCAAGGCGCGTGGATACGCGATGGAGATCGCAGCGGACTTTTCGCACCCGGCGGTGCGTTCGGCATCGTTTGCGCTGACCTGGTTTTGGAACAAGCTGTACGACGGCGTCACCGTCCATCATTTGGACGCGCTGAAGCAGGTAGCACCGGGTCACGAAGTCATTTACGTGCCCTCGCATCGCAGCCATATCGACTATCTGCTGCTGTCATACCTGCTGTACCAGAACGGCATCGTGCCGCCGCATATCGCAGCCGGCGTGAACCTCAATTTGCCGCTGGTCGGGCCCGTGCTGCGTCGCGGTGGCGCGTTTTT
>JBBSIY010000126.1:0-8699 GCA_038257785.1 Lysobacterales bacterium | reverse complement strand
TTCTCAAGTACACGCTTGGCATTCGCGTTTCCGAGCAGTCGGAGTACGAGGGTGTGGACGTCGAAGAGTGCGGCGTCGAGGCTTATCCGGAATTTGTGCGCGGCGAGTAAGCCGTTGGGGTAGCGGTTGATGGGGACGCGCGGTCGGTGCTGAAACACCGGCCGCGCGTCTTCGCTTCAGTGAAAGCGAATGCATTTCGTGCGTCGGCGTTGGCAATCGGCCGCACGCGTCTCAATGCGCACCGCGCACGCATTGGAAGTCTGATGCCGTCCCCGCGGGCTGCAAGCTATTGCGGCGTGGGCGATCTCAAAGGTCGCCGACAATAATCCAGACGCCGCCGACGATCAGCGCACCCGACAGCATCCCCCAACCGATTGAGCGCAGCTTGGGCCGATTGGGATCGCTGAACACTTCGCGCATCGACCATGCGAGCACGAAAAGTATCAGCAATAGCGCAAGTCCTCGAACCATAACCGTCTCCTTTAGTCCAATGGGCTTCCGGGCTTGACGTAAAACATGTCGCTGAGTGACCTCGACCAGCGGACTAGTCGATGACATTGCTCGAGCGTACGCCAAGCATGGCGATCAGCAGGCACGTTATCAGCGCCGACGGACTGCGGCCACGCTCTTCGCTGCCGCTATCGGGACAGTCGATCGCAGGTGCAAATCAGTCGCTACCCGATCCGCGCCGCATCGTATTCGCCGCGCGCAGCGCTTCCCGCCGCCGCTGCGCTAGGCTAGGCTGGTCCGCTTTGCCTGGCTCTGCCGGCTGTACCTTCAAGAAATGACTCCCATGCACGAGCAATACGATCCGCAAGCCTTGGAATCCGCGGCGCAGGCCTTCTGGTCGCGCGAACGCGCGTTTGAGGCCACTGAGACCTCTGACAAGCCGAAATATTTTTGCCTGTCCATGTTGCCGTATCCGTCTGGCGCGCTGCACATGGGGCATGTGCGCAACTACACGATCGGCGATGTGATCAGTCGTCATCGGCGGATGCTGGGCTACAACGTGCTGCAGCCGATGGGCTGGGATGCGTTTGGTTTGCCAGCAGAGAACGCTGCGATCAAGAACAACACGGCGCCGGCCAAGTGGACCTACGCCAATATCGAGCACATGCGCAAACAGCTGCAGTCGCTGGGCTTTGCGATCGACTGGACGCGCGAATTCGCCACCTGCACGCCCGAGTATTACCAGCATGAACAGCGCCTGTTTGTGCGGCTGTTCAAGAAGGGTCTGGTTTATCGCAAGAACAGCGTCGTCAACTGGGACCCGATTGATCAAACCGTGCTGGCCAACGAGCAGGTGATCGACGGCCGCGGCTGGCGCTCGGGTGCCTTGGTCGAGAAGCGCGAGATTCCGCAGTGGTTCTTGAAGATCACCGCGTATGCGCAGGAGCTGCTCGACGAACTGAACGGTCTCGATGGCTGGCCGGAGTCGGTCAAGACCATGCAGCGCAACTGGATTGGTCGCTCTGAAGGGCTGGAGATCGATTTCAAAGTCGCCGACAGTGAGGAAGTCCTTCGCGTATTCACCACGCGTCCTGACACGCTGTTGGGCGTCACCTATATGGCGGTGGCGACCGAGCACCCGCTGGCGCTGCGCGCGTCGGTGACGAATGCCGAACTTGCTAAGTTCATCGACGAGTGCAAGCGCGGCGGCACCACCGAGGCCGAACTTGAAACGCAGGAAAAGCGCGGCGTGCCAACCGGCATCTACGCGATTCACCCGATCAGCGGTGAGCAGGTGCCGGTATGGGCGGCCAACTTTGTGCTGATGGGTTACGGCACTGGCGCGGTGATGGCGGTGCCTGGTCACGATGCGCGCGATTTTGAGTTTGCGCATAAATACGGGCTGCCGATCAAGCAGGTCATCGCGATAGCCGACCTGCCGACCAATGAACAGCTAGAGCTGGCGGAAGGCGTGGGCGGTGTGCAGCCGTCGCCACCGCCGCTGTCGGCAGGCCAGGGTACGCGCTACGACGCCTCTATCTGGCACGACTGGTACGCCGATAAAACGCATCCGAATATGCGCGTCGTGAATTCCGGCGTTATCGACGGTCTCGACTATCGCGCCGCGTTCGAAAAAATTGCCGACGTGCTGGGCGACCAAGGCGAGCGCCGCGTCAACTTTCGCCTGCGCGACTGGGGCGTCTCGCGTCAGCGCTACTGGGGCTGTCCGATTCCGATGCTGCGCTGTGCAGCCTGCGGCGATGTGGCCGTCCCCGAGGATCAACTTCCCGTCGTGCTGCCGGAGAACGTTGCGTTTACCGGGATCGTTTCGCCGATCAAGGCCGATCCCGAATGGCGCAAGACCACCTGTCCAACCTGCGGTGGCCTCGCCCAGCGCGAGACCGATACCTTCGATACGTTCTTTGAGTCGAGCTGGTACTACGCCCGCTACACCTCGCCCGGTGCGGCCGATATGGTCGATCAGCGTGCCAACTATTGGCTACCTGTCGATCAATACATTGGCGGTATCGAACACGCCATCCTGCACCTGCTGTATTTCCGCTTTTTCCACAAGCTGATGCGCGACGTTGGTCTGGTCACGATGGACGAGCCGGCGATCAATTTGCTGTGCCAGGGCATGGTGATCGCCGAGACGTTCTATCGCGAGGTCGAGGGCGGATCGAAGGATTGGATCAACCCGGCCGACGTTACCATCGAGCGTGATGAAAAAGGCCGCGTGATCGGTGCCGTGCTGACTGCCGACGGCCAGCCGGTGCAGATCGGCGGTACCGAAAAAATGGCGAAGTCGAAGAACAACGGCGTTGATCCGCAGCAGATGGTGGGTAGCTTTGGTGCGGACACCGTTCGCCTATTCTCAATGTTTGCGGCGCCGCCTGAGCAGAGCTTGGACTGGAGCGAGGCCGGCGTCGAAGGCATGTCGCGCTTCCTGCGCCGGCTGTGGAATCAGGTGCAGAAGCACGTCGCGGGTGGGCCGCTAAACGCGCTCGATCCCGCGAAATTGAGCGCCGAGCAGAAAGCGCTGCGTCGCAAGCTGCACGAAACCATCGAAAAGGTCGCTGACGACTATGCCCGCCGCTACACGTTCAACACGGCGATTGCGGCGGTGATGGAGTTGGTCAACGCGTTGATGAAAGCCAACGCGGATGACGCATCGGCGCAGGGCAGGGCGGTCGCACATGAGGCATGGACGGCGATAGCGCTGATGCTGAATCCGATCGTGCCGCATCTGTGCCATGGTCTGTGGCAATCGCTTGGCAATGCCGAAACGCTGATCGAGAATCTGCCGTTCCCCAAAGCTGACCCTGCCGCGCTGGTGCGCGATGCGGTGGTGCTGGCAGTGCAGGTCAACGGCAAGCTGCGCGGGCAAATCGAGGTCGCGGTCGATGCGTCGCGTGAGACTATCGAGCAACTAGCGCTCGCTAAGCCGCTGGTGCAGAAATTTTTGGAAGGAGTGAGCGTGCGCAAGATCATTATCGTTCCCGGCAAGATCGTCAGCATCGTGGCCAACTGAGATGCGCGCTCTTCTGCTAGCACTTGTTGTCGTGATGCTCGCTGGCTGCGGATTCCAATTGCGCAAAGAGCTGGTGCTGCCAACCGAGCTCGCCACGCTGCGGGTTGAGGCGTCCGACCTGAATTCCGGATTGGTACGCAGTCTCGAAGCGGCGCTGCGGCGATCTGGCGCTGCCATCGTTGACAGTGGCGTTCCGGTGGCGGGTGTCGCTCGGCTGCGGATTGCCACCGCCGCGCTGACTCAGCGGCCGTTGAGCGTAGGCGGCAACGGGCGCGTTCAAGAATACGCGCTGGTGTATCGCGTTGAGTTCGAGCTGATCGACGCAGCCGGCCTGATTCAGGTTCCGCTACAGCCCGTGCAGCAGGAGCGCATCTATAGCTTTGACTCTGGCGCGGCCTTGGGCAGTCCCGGCGAGGAAGAGCTGGTGCGCGAAGAGCTAGAGCGCGAGGTCGTCGCGGCGATTTTGCGGCAGATCGGGGCGGCGCTGTCGCGCTAGCGCGACTGTCGCCGGTTGACCTGCCGCTATGACGCTCAACGCCGCTCAGTTTGAGCGCCATCTGCGCGCCGATGCGCTGGCACCGATCTATCTAATTGCGGGTGCCGAAGACCTGCTGCGCATCGAAGCCGCTGATGCGCTGCGCGCGCGCGCGAAGACGCTCGGGTTTACCGAGCGTCAGGTGTTCGATGTCGAAGGCAGCTTCGACTGGAATGCGGTTCACGCCAGCTTGGCAGCGATGTCGCTGTTCTCATCGCAGCGCATTATTGAGCTGCGCCTGCCGACGACCAAGCCTGGCAAAGACGGCGGCAAGCTGATCGAAGATTACTGCGCCCAGCCCGCGCCGGATGTGCTGCTGCTGATCGTTGGCGGCGAGTGGAGCAAAAAGCATGAAGGCGCGTGGACGCGCGCGGTTGATCGCGCCGGCGTGCTGCTGCCGATGTGGCCGCTGAAGCCGAACGAGCGCAGCGCCTGGATTGCCAGCCGTCTGCAGTCGCGCGGCGTTCAGGCGGATCGCGACGCGGTTGCGCTGCTGACGACGCGGGTTGAAGGAAATCTGCTGGCCGCTGCGCAGGAAATCGACAAGTTGGCCCTGCTTGCCAACGGCGAGCGCTTGGATGTTGCCAGGCTGGAGGCGCTGGTTGCCGCCAGCGCGCGGTTCGACGTCTTCGGCATGGTCGAGGCCGCGATCGGTGGCGACGGCGCGCGCGCCCTGCGCATCGTCGGTGGGCTGCGCGCGGAGGGTGAACAAGTGGCCGGCCTACTGCCGTGGCTGTCGGGTCAGCTGCATGCGCTGGCGCGAGTTGCGGCGGTGGCTGACAGCGGCGGCAATGTCTCCGCCAGCATGATGCAATGCGGGATTTGGGATGCCCGCCAGCCGGCGTTCCGCCGCGCCCTAACGCGCTTGAGTCCCGCACAAACTGAACAACTGGCCGCCGAGTGCGGTCGCGTCGAGCGCATTGCCAAGGGCCGTGCAGCAGGTGATGCCTGGCTGGCGTTGGAGCGTCTGCTGACCGCTGTTGCCGATAAGCGAGCGTTGGGCTTGCTGCCGGCGTGACGCGCGTGCCGCCACTGCTGCTGGTTTATGGCGGCACGTTTGATCCAGTGCACCGTGGGCACGTGGCGGTCGCCACGGCCGCCGCCGACGCAAGCGGCGCTGAGCGCGTACTGCTGATTCCTTGCGGCGATCCGCCGCACCGCGCTGCGCCGACAGCGCCCGGCGCGTTGCGCGCTGAGATGCTTAGTCTGGCGTTTGCATTTGACACGCGTTTTGAAGTCGATGAGCGCGAGCTGCATCGGCCTGGCCCCTCGTTTATGTCCGACACCTTGGCCGATGTGCGCCTTGAAATGGGCGCAGACGCGCCGATAGCGCTGCTGCTCGGCTTTGATGCGGCGCGCGGTTTGCCGAGTTGGGAGCGCTGGCGCGAACTGCCGATGCTGGCGCACCTCGTGCTGGTGCCGCGCCCGGGCGAGTCGTCGACGCTCGACACCGATGTCCTTGGGGCTTGGGCCTCGGTCCCGCACCCAGCAGAACTGCGCGCTGCGCCTGCCGGACGCCTGTTCATTTTGCCAGCGGCGGTCTCCGACGCGAGTTCTACTGCGAGCCGCCAGGCCTTGGCGAGAGGTGAGCTGGACGACGCCGATCTACCGCTGCGTGTGGGGCAGCGATTGAAGCGAGATTCTCCCTATATGGCCCGCTCCAAGGCTCGGATAAAGTGATTGGCCTATACTGCCGGCGCCCGAGCGATCGCTTTGGCACCCTTTTTTGCCCTGAGGTTAGCCCCGCTTGACCACCCGTAGCGCAGTACCCGACCGCCTTCCGGCCCCCGCCACCGTCGCACCGGATGCGTTGCGCAAAGTTGTTCTAGCCGCGCTGGACGACATCAAGGCGAAGGATGTCCGCGAAATTGACGTCCGCGGCAAAACCAGCATCACAGATTTTATGGTGATTGCCTCCGGCACCTCGACCCGCCACGTTCGCTCCATCGCCAACGAAGTTGCCGTGCAGGCAAAGCAGATCGGCTGCGTGCCGATTGGCGTAGAGGGTGAACGAGAGGGCGACTGGGTGCTCGTAGACCTTGGTGACGTCATCGTCCACGTCATGCTGCCGCGCGTGCGTGAGTTCTACGCATTGGAGCGCCTGTGGACGGTCGGCGATCAAGCGCCGTCCGCTGAGGGCGATGCACCGGCTGCCGTCGCAGCAAGCTAAGCGTTCTGATAAATGAAAGCCCGACTGCTGGCCGTTGGTACCGGCATGCCGGGCTGGGTCGGCGAGGGATTTGCTGAGTACAGCAAGCGTCTGTCGCACTGGCTTCCGCTTGAGCTCATCGAAATCGCGCCTGGCATGCGCGGCAAATCGCGTGATGCTGAGCGTGCGCGCGCTGACGAAGGTCAGCGTCTGCTGGCGGCCGTACCGCGCGGCTGTCATGTGATCGCCTTAGAAGTAACTGGCCGCACCTATTCATCCGAAGGGCTAGCTGAGCGTCTGCAGCACTGGCGCATGCTTGGTCAGGATTTGGCTTTTTTGATCGGTGGCCCGGAAGGCTTTGACGCTGCCGTGCTTGATCGCGCTGACGAACGCTGGTCGCTAGGTTCGCTCACTTTGCCGCATCCCTTGGTGCGTATCGTCGTGGCAGAGCAGCTCTATCGCGCTGCGAGCCAGTTGGCGAATCATCCCTATCATCGCGGGGGGTGAGGTGGCATCTGCGGGCACTGAGTCGCACTCGCTTGTGACTGGCTCTGCGTTGTTGCGACGCTTCTTGTGGTGAAAATTATTGGCGTTTTTGGCGTTCGCCTCGAAGGCTTGTCATTGCGAGGCCGGCTTTTTTTTTCGGCCGTGACAATCTAGTTTTCGCTAGATTTCGATCGCTTCGGGTTCTCCGTCTCGCCGTCGCCGCCACATAGGGGACCCAGAAGCCAAAGCGAAAAGGCCAAATTGCCACACCGCCTGCGGCGGTTCGCAATGACGATTGGCTGTGTGGCGGACCCAAGGCTCGGTTCGTCGTTGCGAGGCCGGCTTTTTCGGCCGTGGCAATCCAGCCATAGCGTGAAAACAATTGCGACACATCGGCGGTTCCGCGCGCAGCGCACGTCAACCCTTTTGCGGTTCGCGCGTAGACTTCTAGGTAAGTCCACACCACGCTGACGAATCACCCATGACGCGTCTCTTTCTTAGCCTTGCTCTCCTTTGGGCGACGCCCTCCACCCTTGCCGCAGTGCCTTACGTCAACTGGGAGAACCATCCGATACGGGCGCTTGATCTGAGCCCGGATGGCAGGCTGCTGGCCGTTGCGCACACCGCCGATCAGCGCGTGCAGCTGTTCGATGTAAGCAGCGGTGCGCCGATTGCGGTGGGTAGCGTGGTGGTGGGTGTTGATCCCGTCGCGGTGAAGTTTCGCACTGACGGCGAGCTGTGGGTGGTCAATCACATTTCTGATTCGGTCAGCATCGTCGATGTTGCCGCACGATCAGTGCGCGCAACGCTGGCGACCGATGACGAACCGTTTGACGTCGTGTTTGCACAGGGTCGAGCGTTTGTCAGCTGCTCGCAGGTTAACAAGGTGCTGGTGTTTGATGCCGCCAATCCAGCCACGCCGCAGCGCATTGCGATCAAGGGCGAAGACCCGCGCGCGCTAGCCGTAAGCGCGGATGGACGTAGCGTGTTTGTGGCGATATTTGAGTCCGGCAACGCCAGCACGGTGCTGGGTGGTGGCCTGATGAATGCGTCAGTCGGGTTGCCCAACGTGGTCAGCGATCCGCGTGGCCCTTATGCCGGTGTCAACCCGCCGCCAAATGCCGGCAGCGTGTTCGATCCGCCTCGCGATATGAGCGCGACGCCGCCGGCGGTGGGCTTGATCGTGCGCAAGGATGGAGGCGGTCGTTGGCGTGATGACAACGGCTCGGACTGGACGCGCTTTGTCAGCGGCGTGGACGCGGCGGCATCGGGTCGACGTCAGGGTTGGGATCTGCCGGATCGCGATGTGGCGATTGTCGACACCACTACGCTTGATGTGCGCTACGTCAGCGGTCTTATGAATATGGTCATGGCCATGGCAGTGAATCCAGCCAATGGACAGCTCAGCGTGGTCGGCACCGATGCGACTAACGAAATTCGTTTCGAGCCGAAGGTCAACAGTCAGTTCGTGCGCGTAAATCTGGCACTGGTAGATGCTGCCGGCACGGCGGCGCAGGTGCTGGATCTGAATCCACAGCTCGATTATCGCGTCACTACCTTGCCGCCGGCAGCGCGCGAGACATCGATTGGCGATCCGCGTGCCGTGGTTTGGCGCAGCGATGGTCAACGCGGCTGGGTCGCGGGGTTAGGCTCGAACAACGTCGTCGCTATTGACGCGCAAGGACAGCGGGTGGGCGCGCCGATCAAAGTCGGCGAGGGTCCGATTGGCTTGGCCTTGAATGAGGCGGGCGGGCGGCTTTACGTCTGGAATCACTTCGAAGCGAGTCTGTCGACGATTGATTTGAGCACCGGCAGTGAGGCCGCACGTCTGGCCGTATTCAATCCACTGCCCGCATCTAGTCGCCACGGGCGCGCGCTGCTCTATGACACGCATTTGACCTCAGGCCTTGGTCAAGCGGCGTGTGGCTCATGTCACGTCGATGGACGCATGGATCGCCTAGCGTGGGATCTGGGTGATCCGTCGCAGGCCTCGAAGGCGTTCAATCAGAACTGTCTGACTCAGAACATTCGTCCCTGCACCGCGTTTC
>JBBSIY010000125.1:0-8760 GCA_038257785.1 Lysobacterales bacterium | reverse complement strand
GATAACGATCAACGCAATCGCCACCAGCGCGATCACCGCGATTCCGTTGCCACCCGACAGCCTGAACGCTAACCCCACCACGCCCGCTGAGATAAGCGCATTAGTGGTGACTATGCCGATATTGGACACGATGTAGCGTGGGTTGGTATCGGCCTTGACCGAGGCTGCTTGCGCATCCTTTGCCGCGCCGAGGATCGGATGATTGGCTTGGTGGAGTTCGATCGATTGGCCGGCTTTGAACAGGTGTGCAAGCAATGCCTCTTGGCTCGGCGGCAGGTCGGCAGGCGCCGGCATCTGAGTTCGGTGCAGCGTCCAAATCTGCGACAAGAGACGCTTTTCCGATTTGATCTCCACTAGGCCACGTACGGCCAGCTCAACGAGGTCGCCGGCAAAGCAGCGCGGTGAGTAGCGGTTTTTCCATACGCTTCGCAGCAATGCCGGCGACATACCTGCAGGCGGATTGTAATGCGGGAATATCGGGCCGGCGGTCGGGTCGCGGCCCAGTTGGTGCCAACGGTGAAGGTAGAAGATGAGCACGCCGATTAGTCCAATCAGCGCAATACCTGCCCCTGCGTTGTCGCGCAGGAACCAGCCTGTCGTCGCGCTGGCGTCGGGCGCTTTAACGACGCCCTTGGGAAACCCGAGCACGACGGTGAAGCCTTCATTGGCCTGCAGTGGGCTGGTCAATTCGTAGACGGCCACGCCGGCCCGTGGAGTACTTGCCCGGTAATCGCTGCCCTTGGCACCCTGTGGGCCGGTATAGCCCTCAGCGTTCAGGGCCGTTGTTGGCACAGGCTCTGGCAGGCGAACCTCCACCGTGGCGGCTTCAACCGGAAAAGCCCAGCCAGTGCCGATTGCGTTGAAGTACAGCTCGTCGTGCTCATCAAAGAACCCGAGCTGTCGATTGGTGCGGTAACGCAGCGTGTAGGTATAGCTTGCCGGCACCGACAACAGGCTGTCATCGCCGGTGTTCACGCGAACGCCGTTAGACACTGTTTCGGTAAACCAGGCTTCGGCGCTGCCGTCGCGGCTAACGTCGAGCACTGCGAAGTCGACGCGCACCTGATTACCAAGCCGATCTTGGTAGCGGGTCGGGAAGTCGCGGTAGATGCCACGTCGGATGTTGTTGCCTTCGGCACTGACCACGATGTCCTCGGTGATCGTGAGGCTCGCGTCGGCCGCGACCTCGATCAGCACGTCATAGCGCGTGATTCGTTCGGCGGCCCCGGCCTCGGCCGGAAGCGAGGCAAATGCCAGCACAGCGCACGCGGCGACAACCAGCCGCTGCGCCATGAGGTGTTGCAACGCATGCCACTTATTCCGCAAGCAAAGACTATCGATGCAAACGTTCATGGGGAAAGGTCCAGTCGTGGGACAGCTCGGTCACTGTCGTCGGCAGCGTAGAACTCGGCTGCTGAGAATCCAGTGGCCCGCGCCATCAGCACGTCGGGGAACCGCTGGACTCCATCGTTAAGTTGTCGCACGGCGCCGTTGTAAAAGCGACGTGCGTACTGCAGATGCTCCTCGACGTGTACTAGGTCGCGATGCAGCTGCATGAATAGATCGCTCGCCTTGAGCTCCGCGTAGGACTCACGCAGCGCGAACAGTCGCCCCAGCTGCTGTTCGAGTTGGTGCTCAACCGTTGCCAGCTGCTGCGGCCTGCTCAGAGCCAACGCTTGGCCGCGCAACGCGGTGACCTGCTCTAGCGTGCTTGTCTCGTGGCTGACGTAGCCGCGCGCTGCCTCGACCAGTTGCGGCACGAGGTCATGCCGCCGAGTCAGCTGGACGTCGATATCCGCCCACCCAGCCCGCACCTGATTGCGTAGCCGTATCAGTCGATTGAATATAAATATTGCCCATAGCAGGAACGCCACCGCGATTGCCGCTGCCAGATAACCCATGAGTCTCACTTTGCGCGCGCTGTTGTGTCGCCACTCTAAATTGAAAGTGCGGGTCGCGATGGTCCTTCGCTTTAGCCAGCAGGTTTAGAGTCAACAACGCGGACCAGCCGCGCCGCTTTGCGAAGCTTTAACGCGCCGTTGCGTAACGTGCGCCGTCGCCAGCCAGGCGAAGTTCAAACCATCGCGAAGCGCACGTCCACGTTAAGGAAAACACTGGCATGTCATCGGCTGCATTCGTGTTTGCGCTGGGGTTGGCCGTTACCACGGCAACCGCGCCCTCCGATCCCACGATCACCCATGCCGATAAGGATTCGCCCACCATGGCCACGATGGTGGTGACTGGCACCATGCCGGGGCCGGGGTTGTGGCAGGTGCGCAAGGAGGATCACACGCTGTGGCTGCTCGGCACGGTCTATCCCCTGCCAAAAAACATGCAATGGGACACGTCGGAGGTCGACGACCTGCTCGCCGAAGCGGACGAGGTGCTGGCACCGGGCGGCATACAGACGAGACTCGGGGTCGGCGGTACGTTCAAGGCGATGCTGCTGGCTCCGAAGGTGATTTCGGCTGTCAAGAATGCCGATGGCAAACGCCTCAACGACGTTTTGCCGGCCGACACCTTCGTGCGTTGGGCCGAGCTCAAAGCCAAGTACCTCTCCAACGACCGCAAAGTCGAACGCTATCGGCCGGCGATCGCCGCAATTGAGCTATACGCCGGTGCCATCGCTTACTCAGACATGAGTGGCGCGCCTATCGTGTGGAAGCACGTCGCCGCCTTCGCCAAGCAACACAACGTGCCGGTCACCGACACCGCGTATCGCCACAAACTCGAACTTGATCGCAAGAAGGTCAAGGCCGGACTGGAAACATTCAACGACGCCGCAGCCACCGATGTGACATGCCTAGGCCAGAGCTTGGACACGCTGGAACCCGATCTGGAGGCGATGAAGCGAACCGCCAACGCCTGGGCCACCGGCGACGTGGCGCTGCTGCGCGAGCTCGATCTTGAACGCGTGCGACCGGCCTGCGAATCGGTCCTGGATGCCGCTATAGCGGGTGCCGCTCTGGGATTCTTGGAACAGCAGCGCCTGCAACAGGAAGCGGTGGATCTCTGGCTATCGAAAGCGGAGAGCGCACTGGCACGCAATCCCACCACGGTTGCGGTGGTCGGCATGCATACCCTGCTTAGCGCCGATGGCCTCCTCGCCGGACTGCGCGCGCGTGGCTATGAGGTAGTCGAACCGGACGCGGAGTTTGAGGATGTGGAAAGCGATCTCGAAGAGGTGACCACGGTGGGTACCTCGTTGCCGTGATCCACCTGATGCCGCTGCCCGGCGTTTTCGGTCCCGAGACCTTACTAACCCGCACAGCGTGCTCATGAAAGTCGATCTTGCGAGGGAAAGCACCGGCCGGAAAATCACCGCCGCAGAAAAGGACGGGTCAACATCTGATGATTGGGCGTCTATCCCCCGTCGGCTATCGTGGCGGGGGTACGACGTCATGAACGTCGGTTCCGTCGGGCGCGCAGATGATGGTCAGCGCCTGCGCTGGATGCACATCGCGGGTATCGCGGTTGCCCTGTCCATCAATAGTCTTGTCGTGCTTTATGCCTCGCTGCCACTTTCCGCGCGCGGCCCCACGCACACGTGGCCGGAGTTGGCGCCGGAGCTTCGCCGAGCATTGATCCTCGAGTTTGTCGAGGCCACCGTGGTCGATCCGCCCAAGTTGCTCGAACCTCCCGTACCGGATCGGGTGTCGCCACGCGTGAGCCGTTCGTCCCAGTCGGCACCTGTGGCCTCGTCGCCTGCGCCTGAGATCGCGTCAACACGCGTTCCGTCGCCGCGCTTGAACGTGAGCGTGAGCGGTTCGCCGGCGATCGAAGCGGCGGGCCCGGCGTCGTTCCCCACGCATCATCCAAAAGGTGCCGCTGCGGCGCTCTACCGCCGCCCCGCGATCAGCTACGAGTCGACCCGCTTCGACAAGGTGTGGCAGCCGACGTCGCTCGCCGAGCGGGCGCGGCAGTCGATATTCTCCTACACGCGTTTTTGTTCTCTGAACGACGAGATGAGGCAGATCCGGGGCTGCAGCCGCGAAGAGATCAATGCCGACTTGTCGGCGAGGGAAGGTAATCGCGTCGACATCACAATTCGCCCCGCTGCCGCAGTTGACTAGTTTGCATCCGCTTCGGGCGCGGCTTTGAGACAGCCAACGACGGCTCACGCTACTGGTTTCGGCGCGACGTCACTATCACGATGCAGAAGTCGGTAAAGCGCCGGCAAAACCAACAGCGTCAGCAAGGTTGAGGACAGGATGCCGCCTATCACCACGGTCGCCAACGGCCGCTGCACTTCCGCACCCGTCCCAACATTTAGCGCCATCGGCACGAATCCCAGCGAGGCAACCAGAGCGGTCATCAGCACCGGGCGCAGACGCCCGATTGCGCCGTCGATGATTGCGCTGTCGAGCGGATCGCCCTGCTCGCGCAGCTTGCGAATGAAGGTGATCATCACTACGCCGTTGAGCACGGCCACGCCCGATAGCGCGATAAATCCGACGCCGGCCGAAATCGAAAACGGGATGTCGCGCAGCCACAGTGCCGCCACGCCGCCGGTAAGCGCCAGAGGTACGCCGCTGTAGACGATCAGCGCGTCACGGCCCGAGCCAAAGGCCATAAACAGCAGGCCGAAGATCGCGATCAAGGTGACGAGCACAACAATTTGCAGGCGATTCGTCGCTGAAATCAGCTGCTCAAACATGCCCCCGTAGTCGATCCAATAACCTTCAGGCAGCTCGACGCCATCGCCAATCTGCTCACGCAATTCCTCGACGAACGAGCCAAGATCGCGATCACGCACGTTAGCGGTGACCACCACGCGGCGCTTGCCGTTTTCGCGGCTGACTTGATTGGGGCCGGGCGCGATATCGAGACTGACCAGCTCGCCCAAGGGCACATAGGCCGCGTCTAGCATCATCGAAGTGCCCGGCTGGTGCGCCATGGCATTTTTCGATGAAGAAGGCAGCGTGATCGGCAACTCAGCCAGCCGATCCAAGTTGGTGCGTAGCGACTCAGGCAGACGAACCACAATATCGAATCGCCGATCACCCTCGAACAGTTGCCCCGCCGAGCCGCCGCCCATCGCGATCGACACCGCCTCTTGGACCTCTTCCACACTCAAACCATATAGAGCAAGGGCGTCACGATTCGGCGTCACGGTGAGCACTGGCAATCCAGTCACCTGCTCGACTTTGACGTCGGCCGCGCCTGGCACCTGCTCGGTGATGGATTCCACCGCTTCACCGAGCGCCAGCAGCTGCTCAAGATC
This sequence comes from Lysobacterales bacterium, assembly GCA_038257785.1. GTDB lineage: Bacteria > Pseudomonadota > Gammaproteobacteria > Xanthomonadales > Xanthomonadaceae > JANNWF01. Next base: position 3,536 of record JBBSIY010000125.1, on the reverse strand, counting down.
ATCGCCAAACACTTTGATCGCCACATCGGCACGTACGCCGGCGATCAGCTCGTTCATGCGCATCTGCACCGGCTGGGTGAACTCGTAGTTGTTGCCAGGAATTTCGCTCACTGCGGCCTCAAGTTCGTGAATCAACTCGGACTTGGGCTTGCGTGGATTCGGCCAGTCGCTGCGATCCTTGAGCATGATGAACGTGTCGGCGACCGACGGCGGCATCGGATCATTGGCGACCTCTGCCGTACCGATTTTTGACATCACCATCTCAACTTCGGGGAACTGCTTGATCCGGCCTTCAAGCTGGGTTTGCATGCCGATTGCCTGGTCGAGACCGGTGCCGGGAATGCGCAACGCGTGCATGGCGATGTCGCCCTCGTCCAAACTCGGAATGAACTCAGCGCCGAGCCTTGTGGCCAGCAGCGCGCTTGCGCCGATCAGCAGGACGGCCGCCAGCAGCACGGCCACACGCCAGCGCAGCGCCGCTTGCAGCAGCGGCGCGTAAATCCGTTTTGAAGCTGCCACCAACATGTTGTCGTGTTCGGCCACCTTACCGGATACGAACATGGCAACCGCCGCCGGAACAAAGGTCAGCGACAGCAACATGGCGGCGATCAGCGCAATGACGACCGTAAACGCCATTGGATGAAACATCTTTCCCTCGATGCCGCTGAGCGCAAATATCGGCAGATAAACCGCCGTGATAATCATCACGCCAAACAAGCTGGGTTTGATGACTTCGGCGCTGGCACTGGCCGCAAGCTCGAAGCGCTCGTCGCGGTTGAGCAAACGGCCCAGTCGATGCTGCGCTTCACCAAAGCGACGCAGACAGTTCTCAACAATGATGACCGCACCATCGACGATCAGACCGAAGTCGAGTGCACCCAAACTCATCAGGTTGCCCGACACTTTGTTCTGCACCATGCCGGTGAGCGTCATCAGCATGGTCAGCGGAATCACCGCCGCGGTAATCAGCGCGGCACGCAGATTGCCGAGCAGCAGGAACAAAACTGCAATCACGAGCAGTGCGCCTTCCCACAGGTTGGTACGCACGGTGGCGATGGTACGGTCGACAAGCTCGGTGCGGTCGTAGACGGCAACCGCACGCACCCCGTCGGGCAAGGATTTATTCACCGCCGTCAATCGCTGTGCTGCGCGCTGGGAGACCGCACGACTGTTCTCGCCAACCAGCATGAACACCGTGCCGAGAACGATTTCCCGGCCGTTCTCTGTGGCGGCACCGGTTCGCAGTTCGCTGCCCTCGACGACCTCGGCCACTTCGCGCAGGCGAATCGGCAGGCCGTCGCGCTGGGCGACCACGACGTCGAGCAAAGCGTCCGGCGATTCGATCTGCCCAGGCATCCGAATCAGATACTGCTCACCCACACGCTCGACATAGCCCGCACCCGCGTTGGCGTTGTTGCGCGATACGGCGTCGAGCAAGTCGCGCAGGCTCAGTCCATAAGCGACCAGTCGCGCCGGATCGGGCGTGATGTGAATCTGCCGCACGTAGCCGCCGATTGTATTGACCTCGGTGACGCCGTCGAGATTGCGCAGCTGCGGTCGGATGACCCAATCCTGCAGGGTCCGCAAGTCGGTGGGCGACCAAGGTTTCCCACTCGGACCGATGACGCCTTTATCGGCCTCCACGGTGTACATGAAAATTTCGCCGAGGCCCGTGGTGACGGGACCCAGACTGGGTTCGATGCCGGGAGGAAGTTGGCCTTTCGCTGTTTGCAGGCGCTCGGCGACCTGTTGGCGGGCGAAATAGATATCGGTGCCGTCGTCGAATACGGCCGTCACCTGCGACAGCCCATAGCGTGATATCGAGCGCGTGTAGTCGAGGCGCGCCAAGCCAGCCAACGCGGTCTCGATGGGATAGGTCAGTCGTTGTTCGGCCTCCAGCGGTGAGTAGCCGGGCGCTTCGGTGTTGATCTGCACCTGCACATTGGTGATGTCAGGCACGGCGTCAATCGACAGACGCTGGTAGCTCCAGCCACCGAGTACGGCCGAAGCCAAGGCCAGCAACAGCACCAACCACCGATGCGCGATGGACTGCCGAATGATGCGTTCAAGCATGCCGGTGTCTTTAGCGTGAATGTCATTCATGGTCGGCACTTACCCCCTCCCCGATGTTCGGGGGCGAGTTCCTGCGGCTTGCAAGCGCAAGCTTGCGCAGGGTCGAGCGCGCAACGCGCCGGACGGGGCGGGGAGGGATTAGGAAGCAGGCTGCTTTTAGTAACGGTCATGGTGGCCTGGTCTTTCACGACCCAGGGTGGCTCGACACCATGATCGTTAGTGGTCATGGCTGGCACCGGACTTTTCGATATCGGCCTTGATCAGAAAGCTCTGCTCGGTGACGTAGCGGGTGTCGGGCTTGAGGCCTTCAAGCACCTCGACGTGCCGATCGTCTTGCTCGCCGAGCTCCAGCATGCGGACTTCGTAGCTGTCGCCAATCTGCGCGAAGACGACAGTGAAATCACGAAAGCGCTGCAGGGCGATGCGCTGCACCGCAAGCGGCACCTCGCGCCTGCCGATGGTGACCTCCGCTTGCACCGCCATTCCTGGCCGCCACTCGCCGGTCGGATTGGCTAGTACCGCACGCGCCACGATGGTCTGGCTGGCGGCGCTAGCGAGCGGCAGCAGGCGATCCAGCGTGGTCTCGGCCACTTGCTTACCCACAGTTGCACGCACGCGGATGGCTTGCCCGGCGGCCAGCTTCGTCGCGTCCATGCCGAAGGCGTTGAACTCCACCCATACCGTTGATAGGTCGGCAATTTCAAACAGCGCGCCATCACCGGCGACATCACCGACGTTCGTATGCCGCGCCAAGACGATGCCGGAAAGAGGTGCGGTCACTGCGAACGTGCGCAAGCTGTCGCGATTCTCAATGATCGCTAGGGTTTGGCCAGCCTTTACTTCATCACCCAAGCCAACGCGAACTTCGCGCACCGGTCCGGCAAACCGCGAGCGCACCTCAGCAAAGCGATTGGCGTCCATCGCCACGCGTCCCATCAAGCGAACGCGTTCGTGAATGGTGGCGGGGCCCGCTTTCTCCGTGCGAACACCAGCGGCTTCGGCGACTGCCGCCGGAATGGCTGTGCGGCCTTCATACGAATCAAATGTCCATCGATGCGACTTGCCCGCGTGCTCGGCAACCACGACGACATCAAACGAGTGCGGCTCGGTGACGACACCATCGCCGACCAGCACGTCGCCCTGCGGCATGAACTGGAATCGATTGACCTCGCCGTCCAGTCTTGAAAGTTCGATAGTCGCGCGGACATCGCCTGGCGGCAGCGGTTGGCCAGCTTGGAAAGCGTAAAGTCGATACTCGGACTGCATGCCGGTCTCGGCGAGCATGACCTCAAGCGCAAAGTCACCGTCGCGCAGCATGCGGCCTTGATGCGGGCCACGCTCGTACTCGGCCTCCTCTGCGCCATGCTCATCCATATGGCCTGCTTCATCGTGCGCATCACCACATCCGGAAGCCATAGTTGTCAGCAGGACGATCAAAAAAATCTGCGCGTAGTTCATGGAGT
>JBBSIY010000124.1:0-8768 GCA_038257785.1 Lysobacterales bacterium | reverse complement strand
TGCTGCAGATTATCGCTGAGCACGAGCAAGATGGTCAGCCGATGCTGTCGACACAAATGCTGAGCCAGATCATCCGTTTTTACGGTGATTCGTTGCAGGGCTTCATGGGTAACTATCTCGACCGCAGCATGCAGCTGTTCGTTGACCAGCAGCAGCAGTTCCGTTCGCAGATAAATGGTCTACTGGGTCAAACGCCGTTTGCCATGCTGAACCAGCTGACCGAACGCAATATCGACATGTGGAAACAGATGCAGCAGGGCCTACTCGGCAGTCTCCGTGGATCGGCCAGCAGCGCGCCTAACGTTGATCCACGCGCTAAGCCTGCCCCCAAATCATCGGCTCGCTGACGGCGGCGCAGCGCCGCGGCGATTGCGCTGCCAGTCGTACAGCGACGGCGCGTTGCTGACTGGCTGATTGAGCATTTCGATGTAAGGTGCGGGTCGATAGTCAACGCTGAACTGTCGATTGCCGAACACCCCGACCAGCCGCGCATCTGGCCCTTCGTCGAGAGCATTCAGGCGCACTGTCTCATCGGCCCGCGCGCCACTGGTGACCAGCACGCGGAAGTTCCAGTGGGCGTTATAGCGACCATGACCCGGCTGCCAATAGGCCGCGCCGCTGCCGTCCCACAGCGCATACGTCGGCACGCCGTCAAGCCGCGTCGGACTGATGTGGATAGTCAGGTTGTCAAACAGATTTTGATGATTGGCACCGGCGTGCTGATCGAGCACGGGCGAATTCCAGAGCGTTGCGCGCTGAAACACTGAGCGCGTTGCTTGAGTGTTGAAACTTAGCGTGTGGACGGTCGCATTGCGCACGTCTAGATCGCTGACCAGAACGTTGTGCACGTTGCCAATGTGCACCGAATAATGGGCTTTACGCGACCCGTCGGTGACGACGTCGCGGATGGTCAGACTGGCGCTGTTGTTGGTCAGGACTGCGCTGTCGGCATTGCGGATATGCACCGACTCCACCCAACCGTTGAACACGTCGGTCATGTCGATACCGTTGTAACCCTCCTCCAAGTGATGGCCGAAGCTGCGGCCTGGGGGAAAGGTCAAGGCAAGATCGCGAACGCCCACCTCCCGTAAGCCCGTCCACTGGCGCAAACGGGCGGGAATTCGCGGGCCGATGTCGTGCAGCAGCGGATCGGCAATTCGCAAAGCGCCCCTGCTCACCGACTCGATCTGCGTTGTCTGCACGACGATGGCGCGCTCTGGGTTTTCCCACATGCGCTGACCGATGGCCGGAAAGTCTTTGCCGAACAACGAATCGAGCAGGCCACTCTGCTCGCCATCGCGCGGATACCACTCGATGCGAATCACGTCTCCAGGCTGATACTGGCCGCTATCCTGCACCGTTAGCTGGCGCTGATTCGCTTTACCCGAGCTGACGACGGGCAGCGCCGGCTCAGCGTCGCTTAGCTCGCCAAGGTAGGGAACGGGACGCGAGCGGGGTGCCTTAGTCCAAATGAATCCGCCGCTCCAGCTCCATGCCGAGAACGGCTCATCAATATTGTTCAATGGTTCGATCTGACGCTTGTCTTCTTGCTTCAAGTAGGACCGAAGTTCGTCCAGCCGATCTGATTTGTCGACCATCCGCAGCGGGCGCGGAAAGTAAAGCTCGGTGCCGCCCTCGCCTCGCCCGGCGCCTTCAATCTGCATGTGGCTGCGTTCGATCAGCAGCACGTCGCTGATGATGAAACGCCCGGAAGGAAAGCGCAGCGTGACTGGGCCTTCTATCTCATGCGCCGCTTTTAAGGCGCTCAAGATAGCCGCGCTATCGTCCAGCGCATCGTCTGCGACGGCGCCATAGGCCGTGACGTCGATTGCAGCACCCCGTGCAGTAGGCAGCGCGCTAGTGCCGAAGCCATAGCCGGCGTAAGAAAAGTCCGGTAGCGGGTTGGCCTTGGCCACCGCTGCATCGTAAAGAATGCGCGGCAGGTCAGCCGCGGCGACGGTCCCTGCAGCAAGCAGGGCCGCCGTCGCGATCAGCGCGCGAATGCGCGCAGCGCTAGAACTTGCCACGGATACCAATCGAATAGCGCCGCTCAGAGAGTGCATAGCTGTTCAACGCCACTGGGCCAATCTGGCTGTACTCAATAGTGGCAGAGTTGCTCGGATCGAGGTTCTGCGCGAGGAACTGCAGGCTGAAGGTTTTGTTGATCCTCCAGCCTAGCTGGAAGTCGAGCTGCGAGCGCCCGTCAACAAAGTCGGGGCGGCCTTCGGTGAAGGCGAACACCGCCTCATCGCGGCCGTTGTAGGCGAGCCGCGACGAGAATCGGCCCTTTTCATAGATGGCAATGATGTTGTAGCTGTTTTCTGAAACGCCGGCGAGCGGGTTGCCTAGATCGTCTTCTGCGTTCGAGTAGGTGTAATTGGCAATCAGACCCAAGCCATCGAACGGCGCAGGCAAAAAGTCAAAGAACGTTTGATAGCCGACCTCAAAGCCCTTGACCTTGGCTGAGCCAATGTTCGAAGGACGGGTGTACGGGATTTCGCCAAGATTCTCGAATCCGGGGAACGCCTGCAGCACGGTCTCTTGCGCGATAAAGTCGGTGACGTCTTTGTAAAACACCGCGAACGACAGCAAGCTGTCTTTGTTGAAATAGTACTCAAGGCTGACATCGGCCTGCTTGGCTTCAGTCGGTGCCAGCTGCGCGTTGCCGCCGGTGGCGCTGCGGTTAGTTTGGTTGACAAAAATCGACGGTGCTAGCTCACGAATACCAGCCTGCTGCATAGTTTTGCTGGCCGCGAAGCGCACTAGAAAATCGGGCGTGACGTACAGCACGAGGTTGCCACTGGGCAGAAAGTTGGAATAGCTGTTTTTGTCGTTGACCGGAATCAGATCGGCAACACCGCCCACCTGCAAAAATGTATCGACATCCAGGTCAGTTTCGATAAACCGCGCACCGGCGTTGGCGCGATAGGGAACGCTGCCGAACTCCCCATCAAACTCGGCCATGAAGTAGACCGCGGTCGAGCGCTCCTCGAGGTCGTAGTCGCGCGATGCGTTCGGGTCAAGCGGGTTGCCGCCGACGCGGTCCAAAATGAACTGCCGATCGGCGATGGACGTTAGAAACTCGCGCGGGAAGAAACCGCCAATGCTGGGCAAGAACGATCCGCCGTCTACCGTCGTCAAGAACGGGACAATTTCGGCAGCGGTTGGCGTGATCTGGCTGCGCGTCGCCTCCACAAAGGAGGTCAACTCGCGCGCTCGCACGCCGGCGTAAAGGCTAGTCAACGCCCCACTATCAACATCAAAGCGCCAGTCAAATTTGGCAACGCGCTCATCAAGATCGCCGATCAGGCGATTGGCGCGGACCTGACTAGCCCGGTAGTTGGCAGGGTCAGCGGGGTTGAAGGTTCCGAGATCAAGGCTCGGCACCGGGCCGCCGCGATAGTCGAACGCGCCCGGGATATTGCGATTGATGCTGTCGAGGGTTATCTGCCGAATGATCTGATCAAGAGTTCCTTCGCTAAAGCTGATGTCGAAATCCAGCGTGGTGCGCTCACCCTTCCACTGTGCCGACAGTCCACCTAAGAAACTCTCGGTGGGCTCAGCGCGAAACAGCCCAGCCTGTTGCAGGGTGCCGGTGGAGTTGCCGGCAACTATGAAGTTGTCCTCAAACACTGGGCTAGTGATCGGCTTGCCGAAGTAGCGCCAAGCGATGAAGTCCTGCTCGCGCTCAGTTTGCAGTTCGGAATAAATGAACTCGGCTTTTAGGTTCAGCGCATCGGTCGCTTGAAATTCGGTCTCAAACGTCGCGCCCGTCCGCGAGCGGTCGGTTACAAACTGCTCGTAGTGCAGGCGGTCACCCGACACGTCAAACACGCCGTCGCCGTTTAGATCGCGATTAGCGGTAGTGAAGAAGTTATTACGCTCAAACGCCTGCGTGCTGGTGGTGCGCTGGGTCGAATCGAGCGCAAATAAAAATCCCAAACGGTCGTCGAGGTATTTCTTGGCGAGCAATGCTGAGAACGCCGGCTCGGTCTCTCCGGCATCTTCTGAATAGGTCGCCTGCGCACGGGCGAGCAGCACGGTCTCTTTGTAGTCGAGCGGGTCCGGCGTTACCAAATTCACTGAGCCCCCCAAACCACCCTCGACCTGCACGGCGGTGGGCGACTTGCGAACCTCCAATCGGCCAAATAAACCGGACGGTACGGTGTCAAGACCTGAACTGCGGCCTAGCTGTTCGTTCTCAGGCGGCGACAAGCGCGCTGACCATCCCAGTAGCGTACGGCCGTCAACCTCGACGCGTACCTGAGGCAAACCGCGGATCGATACCGTCTGCCCCTCGCCAAACACGCGGGAGATCTGCACGCCAGTGACACGCTGAAGTGCTTCTGCGACGTTGTCGTCCGGCAGCTTACCAACGTCTTCTGCGGTAATTACGTCGAGCACCTGCGGCGCTTCGCGCTTCAAGCTCGCGGCCTTCTCCAGCGAGGGCCGGATGCCAACTACGTCGATGACGTCGAGCGTAGCCGCCGCCGCTTCCTCCTGCGCCTTGCGCGTCGTGGTGTCGGACTGCGCAATGGCCAGCGGGGCCGCCAACAGCGCTGCGCTAAGGGCGACGGCGAGCTTGGACAGCCTCAGCGACGAATGACGCGGTGTGATGGTCATGGTGACTCTCCCTCCCAGGGTCTTGAACGATGAATCTGGCGTGCTGTTTTGCGCAGCAGCTGCGATCTAATGCAGCCGCCTCCGCGTCGGATTTCGCTTGATCATACGAACAATGTCACCGGTGTCAATCACTTCTAATTGTGCACCGCAGCAGATTTTTCCATCGTCGGCGGCGCGACGCGCGAATTCCCGCTGCTTCGCGCGCTCACCCAACTTGGCGGCTCGCCAGCATCGCCAATAGGCGTCTTGATCGTCTTCTTATCTCGCGAAAAACGCAGCTAAAGTAGCGCCGTGCGCCACTACTATCTATGCTCCACTTTTACAAGTGTTTAATGTTTTAAATCAATCACTTAAACATTCAAAGTTCCGCGTGCATGAGGCTCCTATGCAGCGGACAAGTGCTGCGAGGAGCATCGCTCCTCCACTCGCAGCACATGACTCGAGGAGACGAAGGGCAGCCTTCAGTGCGACGCGACTCAGGTGGAACACGAGTCAGACGTCTGACGAATTTCGTTGAGCGCAGCAAAACGCAGACGACTGCTTGAAAGTGACACCGGTTTCCTCTATACATCCGACATGGACAAAGTGTGGACATTTTCTAGGTCGTGGCGCTGGCAATGGCGGTGATCCGCGACCCAACCGCGGCGGGCGCTGCAGCCAACGCGTTCGTGCATGCACGGCTATATGCCGAGGCGCTGACGCGATTTCCGGGCACTGTTCCGGCGGATCTGACGAGCGGCTATGCATGCCAAGACGAGGCTATCGCCCGCTGGCCATATCCAATTGTTGGCTGGAAGGTCGGCTTCATCGCGATGGATCGTCGCGACGCCAGCGGGGAAGATCGCGTGACGGGTCCAGTGTTCGCCAACGCGCTGTGGAGCGATCAGCCGGGCAGCTGCATCGACTTCCCGGTATTTGTCGGCGGCTTTGCGGCAGTGGAAGCCGAATACGTGTTCCGTTTGAGCAGCGACGCGCCCGCCAACAAGACGAGTTGGACGGTCGATGAGGCCGCCGCGATCGTGGACACATTGCACATCGGAGTCGAGACGGCAGGCAGTCCATTGGCGACGATCAATGAACTTGGGCCAACCGTAGTCGCCGCCGATTTCGGCAACAACGCTGGCTTGATTCTGGGGCGTGAAATTCCCAATTGGAGGCAGCAGCCGGACTCCGAGCTGCAGTGCGAAACGTGGATTGAAGATCGCCTCGTTGGACGCGGTGGTGCTGCGAGCATTCCGGGTGGCCTGCTGGGTGCGCTGGCGTTCGCGCTGGGCCGCTGCGCGCGCCGCGGTTTGCCGCTGCACAAGGGCGATTTAGTCACTACGGGTGCCGCAACCGGCATCCATGACATACGCGTCGGCGAAGCTGCGCGGATCAGCTTCGGCAGCTGGGGCGACATCCTCTGTCGCGCCGTGGCCGCGCAACCGCGCAGCGCGTCGCACGCCAAAGGAAAATCGACATGAATCGCCGCCAGCTGCTCTTGGGTGCCGCTTCTGCAACAGCGCTAGTGTCTGCTGCTCCTGCGTCAGCCTCGGGCGCTGCGGCAAGCAGCGTGCTCACTGCGACCGATGTGCATCCCGCCGGCTATCCCACGGTTGAGGCGGTGAAGTGGATCGGCGAGCAGCTCACGCAGCGTACCGACGGTCGTCTGCACATACGGCAATACCACTCAGGCCAGCTCGGCCGCGAATCCGACGCCATCGACATGGCACGCTTTGGCGCTATCGACATCACCCGCGTCTATTCGGGCGCGCTCAACAACGCGTTTCCGCTGACCGTCGCGCTGTGTTTGCCATATCTCTTCGAGTCGGTTGAACACTTGCGAACGACGCTTGATGGCGACGTTGGCCGCAGCGTGCTGGACGGGTTCGCCAGCCGCGACTTGGTCGGTCTGGCGATCTACGACAGCGGGGCTCGCTGCTTTTACAACACGCGTCGGGCGGTGAACGTGCCGCAGGATTTGGCCGGGCTGAAGCTCCGTGTACCGGGCTCGGACATTTTCATCCAGATGCTGCGCCTATGTGGCGCTAATCCGACGCCGCTGTCCTACGGCGCGGTTTACTCGGCGCTGGAAACGCATCTGATTGACGGTGCCGAAAACAATATCCGCAGCTTCCACGCCAGCCGTCACTTCGAGGCCGCACCGTTCTGGTCGCAGAGCGAGCACAGCTATGCGCCGGACGTTCTGCTTATCTCGCGCCGCCGTTTCGACATGTTGAGCAACGCCGATCAGGCACTGTTGCGCGAACTCGCCGCCCAGTCGGTCAGCGTGATGCGCAAACAGTGGGATGAGGGCGAGGCAACGGCGCTTGCTGCCATCGATGCCGGCGGCGTAAAGCGCAATGAGGTCGATACCGCCGCCTTCCGCCGCGCGGTCGAGCCCATCGTCGCGCAATACCGTGCCATCCCCGAGATTGATCGCCTGTATCGCGCGATCCGCCAGCATTCGTAATCCGGTGCCGCATGCGCGCCCACAGCACGAGTTCAAATCGCCATGAATGATGTGAATCTAAATGACGAGAATCCAGCCACTTTGTTTGATTCTCTCGCCAGCGTTTCGATAGCCATTGCTGGCTGCGCGATGGTCGGACTGGTGCTGGTTCAAGGCTGGCAGGTGTTCGCTCGCTACGTGCTCAACAGCTCCCCAAGCTGGAGTGAGCCGGTGACCGTCGTATTGCTCAGCACCTGCATGAGTTTTGCTGCGGCAGCGTCGGTGCACGGCGGCAACCACTTCGCTTTCTCACTGCTAGTGGAGCGTTCGAGCGGAATGCGGCAGCGACTCATGCGAGCGCTGACCCATTTGATCGTCATAAGTATCGGCAGCGCGATTGCGGTGGGCGCGACGCGACTCTTCATTGATGGTTTGGACATCCGCATGGCGGGCGCAGCGATGCCGCAGAGCACGGCGCTGGCGCCACTGGCGGTCGGCGGCGCACTGATGACGCTGTTCGCATGGCGCCACCTGTGGCGAACCTTCGCGTCGCCATCGGCAGGAGCAGCGCGCTGATGGCCATTGCGCTGTTGTTTGGGCTTTTCGCGCTGTTGCTCGCTGCAGGCGTTCCGGTTGCATTCTCACTCGCCGCTGCGTCATTGGCGACGCTGCTGTTTCTGGATCTGCCCAGCATCGTGCTGGTGCAGCAGGTCGCGGCGGGCTCTGGGTCGGCTTCGCTAATCGCCATTCCGCTGTTTATTTTTGCCGGCGAATTGATGATGCGCGGCGGCATTTCCGAGCGATTGATTTCACTTGCCGCCGCGTTAGTCGGCCACCTGCGCGGCGGACTCAGCCAAGTCAGCGTGCTGTCGTCGCTGTTTTTCGGCGGCGTGTCCGGATCAGCTATTGCCGATGTCTCAGCCGTCGGCGGCGCGATGATTCCACAGATGGTCAGGCGCGGTTTTGATCGCGATTTTGCCGTCAACGTTAGCGTCACCGCCGCGCTGGTCGCCTTGCTGGTACCGCCATCGCACAATCTGATCTTGTTCTCAGCGGCGGCCGGCGGCGGCATCTCGATTGCTGATCTGTTTGCTGCTGGCATCATTCCTGCCCTGTTGATGACCTTGACCATGATGATCACCGGCTGGCTGATCGCGCGCCGTCGCGGCTACGCGGTCGAGGTGTTCCCTGGCTTCCGCGCCGTGCTGCTGCGTCTGCTGGCTGCGCTGCCCGGGCTGCTGCTGGTGGCCTTAATCTTCATCGGCATCCGCGCCGGTATTTTTACCGCCGTCGAGAGCGCGGCGATTGCGGTCGTCTACGCGATCCTGGTGACCGCGCTGCTGTATCGCGCGCTTAGCTTTGCAGCGTTTCGCGAGGCGGTGGTCGGCGCGACCCGCACGACCGGCATCATCCTATTTGTGATCGCCGCTGCGTCCGTGTTTGGCTGGCTACTTGCCTATCTGCAGGTGCCCGCTGCCACGGTCGCTGCGCTGCAAAGCATCGCGCAGGACAAATTCGCCGTGCTGGCACTGATTGTGATCGTGCTGCTGGCGCTCGGCACATTCATGGATCTGGCGCCGATGATTTTGATCTGCACGCCGATCTTTCTGCCGGTGGCGCGCGCATACGGCATCGACCCGATTCACTTTGGCGTGGTGCTGATTCTGGCCGGGGGCATTGGGCTCGTCACACCGCCGGTGGGCTCGGTGCTGTT
>JBBSIY010000123.1:0-8793 GCA_038257785.1 Lysobacterales bacterium | reverse complement strand
TGCGCCAGATGCTGTGAGGACGCCTCTTTTCTCGCACCGGATAGTCGGTCGCACCCGAGCACTAAGCCCGTGAAAAAGTGACTTCTTTCGTCACACTTTTGCCATCGATCTGCAAGGCGACTTGTCCGCCGACGAGCGCGCCAGCCTTCTTGCCATCGCCCACAATTGCCCGGTGCACCGCACGCCGGAGAATGAAATCAAGTTGCGCAGCTGGCTCGGCTAGGCCGAATGTCCCACGCGTCGCAGGACCTGACGCGAAGGCGGGGATCGCCTGCCATGCGAGTCAATCAAGGGGTTGACGCGCGCAAGCTTGAACCACAGTTCTGTGCGGCCGACCGCAGTCCCATGGACGCGACGTCAGCATCGACGCGTGTTTGGGGCGGCGATGCCAAGGCCTTGCAAGAGCCTAGATCCATAAGCGTGACTAGCAAACGATGTTCCCGCCCGAACAAGCGACCACCCTATCGCCGCCTACTCGAAGCCATCAGCGAAGGTCTCCCAGCAGCGACTGCTCAATGTTCCGGCGAACACAGACAATTGCGGCGTGCTCGAAATCACGCTGAAAAGGCCGTTGCCGAGGTTGTAACTGCCGTATCCGATGTGGGCGCCTGATTGGGCTTGCACCCATCCCATGAGTCGGCCGTTCGAATTGTCGAAGTCGATGGGGCCATGAAACAAACTAGTCACGTAGCCGGTATTTCCCACCAGCGTGATCGCGCCATTGATGCGATCGACGCGGTACAGGCGCCCGCCGGGAGGGTTGGTGGTGTCGATGCTGTACAGGCGACCTAGGCAATCGATCGCGCTGGCCGAAGCGCGAAATGCTGCGCCGTTGTTGACGCCAGCCTGCAGGTTGGCCTGCGCGTTGCTTAGATCGAACAAATACAGCCGCGACTGCGTATCGGCAAAACTGCGCGTCATCAGATAGCTCTGGCCGGTGCGCGGATCGATCATAAAGCCGCGGATGAACTCCTGGCTGGACAGGAGTCCGTTGACGCTGCCGATCAGCGCTCGTGCGCCAGTGCCAGTGTCGACGCGGACCAGCGTCCACGTGCCCGCGGTTGCGCCCGAGACGATGCCGTACAGCGTGTTGCCATCGGGGCTGAAATCAAGCGCGGAGAAATCTCTGCTCGTCAGCGCCGTCACCAGAGCGAGATTGGCTGCCGTGTGGCCTGCCGTCGGATGGCGATACAGGCCGAGGCTCGGGGTGCTGCTGCCGCTGACGCCTTGACCAATGAAGGCCTGCGGAGGCAGCCGATTGTTGTTTCCCGTGTTGATCTCGATGCGATCAACCAACACGTCAACGTTGCTGCCAGTAGTGGCGCCCGATGAGCGCAATTTGATGGCGAGTCGACGCACGCCGGTGCCGAAGTTTTCCATCTCGGACGCGTTGATCTGCACGAAACAGTAGCCGACGCCGATTCCGGGGTCGGCAGCCGTGAACAGAGTCGCGCAGCTCGGCTCGCCGCCGGACGTTGCGCTGCCGGAGCTCCGCAAGGTGCGCAGCGTGCAGAAGCTGTTGCCCGGCGGGCACTCGCCGCTGCCCTTTTGCGTTACGAGGTTGAACTCTTTCTCGATTCCGTTATCGGCCATTTCCTGTGTATCCGAGCCACCTCCACTCTCCCGGACATCCAAGCCGCCTGTGCCTGAGGACGCCTTGCGCAGCACCACGCGCACATTGCCGCTGCTGCCGAAATTAATGGGCGGCGTGATGATCCAGCGGCCCTGGGTATTGCCTGCTGCGAGGCCGCGCGCAGCGCCTTGCGCGCCGTCGGCAAAGAAACCGAAACCGCAGGCGTTGATGTTGCCCGGCGTCGCGCAGCTCTGCGTGCCAGTGCCATTGCCCGCGCGGAAGATCCAGCCGGCATTGGTGAGCGTTTGGAACTCAGCGGCGCTATTGAACTCAGCGACGACGGTCTGGTTCAGGCCAATCGTCTGCGCGCCCGCGCCCGCGCCCGCGAGCAACATAATCACGAAAAACGCAGCGAGCAAGCCGCGCGGTGGTGTGAAGGGTTGGAAAGTCGACATCAGCGTTTTTCCTTGGGTGACGCCCGATTTTGCAGTCGGCCGAGTTCTTGGATGAGGTCAGGTCGCGCCTGAAGCATTTGTGCGTGCTCCTGCGCGTATTCGCTCAAGGCTTGAATCAATTGGGTGGCTTCTGCCGCCAGCGCGGGCTCTTGGCTGGGAATCAGCAACAACTCGATCAGCAATAGTTGGCTATCGAACCACGCGATCTCGGTGCTGGGATCAGCAGCCTCAACCCGCAAGGTTTCCCATATGCCGGCGGCTTCGCGCTGCGCCTGCGTGGCCCCAATAACGTCCTCGCGCGCGGCTGCAAGGTTCTTGATCGCCTCGTAGCTGAAGACCAGCAAACGACGCCAACTTGCCTCGAGCGGAAACTCGCGCGCCAGCGCCAGACGCAGCTGCAGGCTCTCCTGGTAGGCGGCATGAGCGTCGTCGAAACGCTCCTGCGCTTTGCGCAGGTGGCCAAGCTGCTCCAGCGAGGCGGCCAGATAGCGACGCGCAAATGGCCGCATTGGCGCTTGCTGCAACAAATCGCGATCGATCTGCAGCGCACTCAAGGCCGCAGTTTCGGACTCCGCAAGTGTTTCCTTCACCGCGAGGTTTTGCTTCGCTTTGCTGCGCAGCAACAGCGCATTGGCCAGGCGCCGATGGGTGAATGACAACTCACCGCGCAGGAACCCGTTGCTGGGGTCGCGATCGGACAGCTCGCCGATCAGGTCGCGGATCGCGCGCAGATCATCCAGTTCCCGCTCGGGTTCGCTGCGCAAACGGAACACCTGCGCGCGGATGTTGTAGAGCGACATCGCAACTAGGCGAAAAGCCGTTGAATTCGGATTTGCCGCGATCGCCTCGATCGCCTGAGTCAGGCCAGATTCTGCCAGGACCATCGCGTCGTCGAATCGCTCTAGGCGCAACAGATGATTGCCCTCGAGATTGACCAGGCGCAGCGTTGTCAATGACAAGTCGACGGAATTTGGATAATCCTGCACAGCTTCCCGCGTCGCCGCGCGGGCGTGTACGCGCAGCGTCTCAGCGCCCTGGTGCTCGCCGAGTCGCGACAGCGCCGATGCAAGCGTCGTGTAGAAGTCGAGCGCATACGCGAGACCGTCGCCGTCGAGGTCGTGCGCAGCCAGCGTGCGCTCGATCGCCAGCTCATCGGTCATGAGCGCATCTACGGCCTTCAGCTCATTGGCAAAAAACAATGCGATGGCGAGCTGTTTGCGCGCGCGCCAGGTGCGCGTCTGATCGCCTTCACTCAAGGCCAGTGCCTCGCGTGCATCGCTCGCGCATGCCTGCCAGTCCATCGCGTAGTAGCTGGCTTCCGAGCGTGCAAGCAGCGCGTCGATGATCAGCGACGTTGGGGTCTGCACGCCGCGTGCTTTTAGCGCCTCCAAGCGACGCCACGCATCATCCAACGCGACATTGGCTTCGGCGGAGCGCGCGACGCTGCGATAGGTGCCCGAAAAGCCGATTAACATGCCAATGCGCGCATGTTCCAGCGCGGTATTGCCAGGATCGGTCCGCTCGATATCGCTGACCAGTTTTTGCGCTTTTTGCAGCACGCTGGCAACCGTTTCGGCGCGCACGCCGCGCGCCTCACGCAGGTTCTTTGCGAGATCGAGCGTGAGGTCGTTGACCGCCTGCACCGACGCGCCGAAACTCAGTTCAGCGCGCACGCGCGCATGCTCGGCACTGATCGCAAACAGCACCGAGACGATGCTCGAAGCGATGATTCCGAGGCTTAGCGCGGTGACCAGCGTGACGCTGAGTTTGTGTCTGGACACGAACTTGCTGGCGCGATACCAGCGCGACGGCGGATGCGCAGCCACCGGTCGACCATCCAGCGCGCGCAGCAGATCGTCGGCGAACGCGGCGGCCGACCGGTAACGATTGTTCGGATCGGCGGCGAGCGCCTTGAGCAGAATATTGTCGAGATCGCCCTTGATCAGTTGGCGCAGCTTGGCCGGTGGCACCGGCAGCTCGCCCTCTTCGGTAGCGTCGTCGGTGATCTGCAGCGAAGGCGTGGTGGTGATGTCGCTATTGAAGCGTCTACCGGTCAGCAGTTCGCCCAGGATCACGCCCATCGCATAGACATCGGTCGCGGTGGTGATCGTCCCGCCCGCCCGCTGTTCGGGCGCGGCGTAGGCCGGCGTGTACAGGTGGACTTGCGTTTGCTGTTCCCCATCGCTTTCGAGCAGCTTGGCGATACCGAAGTCGAGCAGCTTGACCTGTCCCGACTCGCTGACTAGCAAGTTTCCGGGTTTTAGATCGCGATGCACGATCAGCGCGCGGTGCGCCGCGTCGACCGCGCTGGCTACCTCGATCATCAACTGCATGCGTGCACGCAGAGACAGCTTTCTGGCGCGCGCAAAGCTGGTGATGGTCTGGCCATCGACGAACTCAAGTACCAGATAAGCCACGCCATCGAGCGTCACCCCACCGTCGATCCAGCGCGCAATCGACGCATGTTCCAGCACCGAGAGTACCCGCCGTTCGCGATCGAACTGCTGGCGCGCTTCGGGCGCCTGCAGGCCGCGATGCAGAACCTTGATCGCCACCGTCTGGCGCACGCCCTCGACCAGACGATGTGCGCGATAGACCGATGCCGAGCCGCCATCGCCAATCCACGCGTCTAGCGTGTATGGCCCGACTTGCGTGCCCTGCAAGCCGGTGGAGTGCACTGTCAGGCGCGGAATTGGGTTGACCGGCTGGTCGGGGTTAACGCTGGTCACCGCGGGACCTGCGTGACGCATCGCGTCGGGATTTGTGGTGACTATCGACCCAGTCTCGTTAGCAAGCAACGCCGCAAGTTCTTCTCGCAACGCGTCGTCGTCGATTGCAGCGAGCGCCCGAGAACGCGCGCTAGGGCTCATCGCCAGCAGGCGCGCCCGTTCGATTTGAATGATCGCCGGATCAATCATCCGCGCGACCCGACCGCGCGGCATCCGCAGTTGCGGCCAGCGGCAATGCTTTCAACCAAGAAGCCCAGTTGGACAAGCCAATGGCCTATAAAGGGCGATCAATCGGAACATCAGTCTAGCTGATGCTTAATGCGATCGGATGCGCGCGGGTTTGCATGGCGATACTGCCGGCGTGATCCCCGAATGCGCGATGCAGTGACGCCTTCGAGACCCTCAGCCCAACGCCTCGGAGTGCTTCCCATCGATGCGGTGGTCGGAATACACGCTTGAGGCGTTGCGCCTAGCTCATGGCGCGGCGAAGCTCGTCCGAATTCTCGACGGTCGCGGCTCGCCTTTACCTAAGCCGGCGCCGCACCGGTGGCAGGCGATCTGCCGCGCCCAGTGGGGCGCCTATAAACCGCCGTGTTCTCGTTCTAGCGACGTCTTGGAATGAGTCTTGAGTGTCGAAATCGGCCCAAACATCACAGCCACGCGTGCTAGCTCAGCGGTGGAACGCTTATGCGTTCAACTAGCGCATCCAGCATGACCGCGGCGTGCATCGGGGATTGCTTCCTGCAGCGAAACGCGTTCGATGGGCTGTCGCAGCGACTGAACTGCACGTGCCAAGTTCATTCCAAGTCGATAGCCAGCGGCACGGTGATTCGTGATGACGCGACTGCCAGTGAGGAATGCAGCCACGACAGCAGGGAAGCTTGCTGTGGCGGCGGAAACGCAGGCGCCTCAAGCTGTCGAGCAACTGTCGGAAGGTCATCACCGGTATCGACATCGCTGAGGCGTGGCAGGGTCAAGCAGTTTGCGTCCGCAGCCACGGAACAACGCATGTCCCGACCGGACTCACCGCTGCTACAACGCAGCTGCGTCCACACCGTAGTCGCCAACTCCACGTTGGCACCGCCGATCCCGAAGCCGCCGTTGTCTGCCAGACCGATGGCTCCACGCGCCCCCGGTTCGATCATCCGACGCGTGGCTTCCTGCAGTGACGCTGCCGTCAACCGCAGGCTGTCCGCCCCACGCATCACGACTGCCGAGTGAGTCTTGTCGCTGTCGTAGCCCACATTGTCTGTCGGGCTTGAATGTCAACTCACCCGTTTTCGGCTGCGCCGAGGGGAGGGTTGAGATCAATCGTTTTTCCGACACGAGCGGGAAGCACCTTGCCCACTAGATTGCGATCGGGCGCAGTAAGTGGACGATCCCGAGGTCAAGCTATCGGACCTGCGCAAGGCCGCGGGTTCCTAAGGCTCGTCAGTGACTGCATCGCGGACGCAGCCGGGCGTTCGAATCTTTCCGGGCGCGCCAGAAAACAAAAAAGCCAGCGACTAGATCGCTGGCTTTTTTGTTTTCGGCATCGATGTTTTGAGCGTCGAGCAGACCAGCGTTCGGCTGTCTTGCTATGCAGCTGGAGTAGTCGCCGCTGCGAACTTGATCAGTGCGTTGATGATGTATCCCATACACGACGTGTTCCCTCGACGCTTAATGCAGCGCGTCGAGGGAGTCGGAGTCGTTGCGGTCAGGATCAGCTGAGGTCGTAACGCCCCAGATTCATCACCTTGGTCCATGCTGCCGCAAAGTCCGTGACGAACTTCTGCTTGGCATCGGCGCTGGCGTAGACCTCCGCGAGCGCACGCAGCTGCGAGTTTGAGCCGAACGACAGATCCACCTCGGTGCCGGTCCACTTCGGCGCACCGCCCTTGCGGTCGCGGCCTTCCATCACGTCTGATGCAGCGGCCGAGCGCTGCCACTCCGTGCTCATATCCAGCAAATTGACGAAGAAGTCGTTGCTCAGAGCGCCGGGTTGCTTAGTAAACACACCGTGCTGTGCTTGACCAACATTGGCGTTGAGCACGCGTAGCCCGCCGACCAGAACCGTCATCTCGGGCGCATTGAGCGTTAGCAGGTTGGCCTTGTCGATCAACATTTCTGCCGCCGAGCCTTTTGCTCCGTTGCCGCGGAAGTTGCGGAAGCCGTCTGCCCGCGGCTCAAGCGGCGCAAACGAGTCAACGTCGGTTTGTGCCTGCGAGGCATCCATGCGGCCGGCCGCGAAGCCCACGGTGACTTCGACGCCCGCCTTCTTGGCGGCGTCCTCTACGGCTGCACTGCCAGCCAGCACGATGAGATCGGCAAGCGAGACTTTTTTGCCGCCGCTCTGCGCGGCGTTGAAGTCCTTTTGAATCGCTTCGAGCTTTGACAGCACCTTGGCGAGCTGCGCCGGCTGATTGGCTTCCCAGTCCTTCTGTGGAGCGAGACGAATGCGCGCGCCGTTGGCGCCGCCACGCTTGTCGCTGCCGCGAAAGGTGGAGGCCGATGCCCATGCAGTGCCGACCAGCTCAGCCGTTGACAGGCCTGAGGCCAGCACTTTGGCTTTCAGTGCAGCGACGTCCTGCTCGTTCACCAAGGGATGATCCACGGCGGGGATTGGGTCTTGCCAAATTAATTCTTCTTTCGGCACCAGAGGTCCGAGATAGCGCTCGATCGGACCCATATCGCGATGGGTGAGCTTGTACCAAGCGCGCGCAAAGGCGTCGGCAAACTCATCCATATTCGCCATAAAGCGGCGCGAGATTTTCTCGTACGCTGGGTCCATGCGCATCGCCAAGTCAGCGGTAGACATCATCGGCGGATGGCGCTTGGCTGGGTTGTGCGCGTCGGGCACGCTGTCGGCAGCGGCGCCGCCTTTGGGCTTCCACTGATGCGCGCCGGCGGGGCTTTTGGTGAGCTCCCACTCAAAGCCAAACAGGGTCTCGAAGTAGCTGTTATCCCAAGTGATGGGCGTTGCGGTCCATGCGCCTTCTAGGCCGCTGGTAATCGTGTGCTCGCCTTTGCCGCTGCCGAAGCTGTTGATCCAACCGAAGCCCTGCAGCGCCATGTCCGCGCCTTCGGGCTCAGAGCCGACGTGTGCAGCGTCGCCAGCACCGTGCGCTTTGCCGAAGGTATGGCCGCCGGCGACCAAGGCGACGGTTTCTTCGTCATTCATCGCCATGCGCAAGAAGGTTTCACGGATATCGTGCGCGGACAGCAGCGGATCGGGATTGCCATCCGGACCCTGCGGATTGACGTAGATCAAGCCCATCTGCACCGCGGCCAGCGGGTTGGTGAGTTCGCGATCACCGAAGTAGCGGCTGAGCTCTACATCGCTGGTGGCCAGCCAGTGCGTCTCTGGACCCCAGTACACGTCCTCTTCAGCCTCCCACACGTCGGCGCGACCGCCGGCAAAGCCAAAGGTTTTGAAGCCCATCGAATCCAGTGCAACGTTGCCGGTCAGCACCATCAAATCCGCCCACGACAGGCTGCTACCGTACTTTTGCTTGATCGGCCACAGCAGTCGGCGCGCTTTGTCGAGGTTGCCGTTGTCCGGCCAGCTGTTGAGCGGCGCAAAGCGCTGCTGTCCAGCACCTGCGCCACCGCGACCGTCGGCAATGCGATAGGTGCCGGCGCTGTGCCAGGCCATGCGAATAATGAATGGACCGTAGTGGCCATTGTCGGCCGGCCACCACTCCTGCGAGTCAGTCATCAGCGCGTGCAGGTCTTTGATGACGGCGTCGAGGTCGAGTTTTTTGAAGGCCTCGGCGTAGCTAAACGCCGGACCCATGGGGTCAGACTTTGGCGAGTGCTGCTGCAGGATGCTGAGGCTCAACTGATTCGGCCACCAGTTGGCATTCGCTTTGCCGGAGGCCATCGTGGGTTTGGGCGCGCCGCCCGTAAACGGGCACTTCGATTCGGTAGACATGAGTCACTCCTTTGCTGCGTGGGTGAACGAGCAGCTTAGGCGTCCGCAATCGATACGTAAAATGGATTGTTTGAAACGTAGCGATAGGCTAAGACTAATGATGTGCCGCCAATCGCCTGCTGA
>JBBSIY010000122.1:0-8810 GCA_038257785.1 Lysobacterales bacterium | reverse complement strand
TGGCGGCGTCCGGAAGAAAGGCGAAACCGACGGGGTTTCTTTCCGCATCCCACGCGCCATTGCCAAAGTTAAACGATAGATCGTCGGCGTCCTTTTTCTGTTCCGGCGTCGAAGAAGTCTGCGTCGAGTTGCCTTCCGCTTGCGTTGTTGGCGTCAGCTCATCGATGCGCCGCTGCGCCGCATCGCGTATGGCATCAATGCCGGCATCCATCCCCGCCTGGCCGGCCGGTGAGCCAGCCAGCTCATCGCGCCCTTTTTGCATCTCTGCGAGCGCTTCGTCGCGCTCCTTTTCGACCTCTTCTACGGTTGCCAGATTGGCAAAGTTATCGCCCCCAATTTGCACGGCACCGGTCAAATCTGGATCTACCCAAAGCCGCAGCGCGAAAAAGCTAACGATGCACAGAAACACGAACAGGCGCACCGGACTGACATAGCGCACACGCCGCCCGGCCATGTATTCGTTGCTGAGATAGCCAGGTCGGTAGAACAGCGGCCCGATGGTTCGAACCGTGCGCGAATCGAAATCGAACACGCTGTCGAGAAAGTCGCCGATGATGCTGGTGAAATGCCGCACCAAACCTTTAACCGGCTGACCGCAGCGGTAGCAGTGGTCGCCGAGCATCGGGGTTCCGCAGTTGCCGCAGGTGCGCGGCGCGGGGGCGACATCGGGCGGTGAAGCGCTCATTAGGAGTACCAGCGAAGACGATGTGAAAGCGTAGCGCAGGCGCGTCGACGCAGCACATGCCTTTAGGGGTGGCGACGGCTTACCGCTAGACCACTACACTACGCAGCCTCGCGCAGCACCGCTGTCGCCTCGCTGATTACCCCCGGCCGCCCCATGAGTTCTGCCCGCCTCATCACCGAGATGCGCGCGTCGTTCGCGCTTGCCCTGCCGCTGGTGCTGGGGCAGCTGTCGTCGGTTGCGATGAACGTGGTAGATACCTTAATTGCTGGGCACCACAGCGCGCAGGCCTTGGCCGGCGTGGCCGTAGGCAGCGCGGTGTGGTCGCTGGTGTTTCTAATTTTGATCGGCGTGTTGATGGCGGTGCCGCCGACCGTGAGCCATCTGAATGGTGCGGGCCAGCGACACGCGGTGGGTAGCGTGTTTCGTCAAGCTAGCTGGCTAGCGCTGGTGATGGGCTGCGGCTTGTTTTTTCTCGTACGCAGCGCTGGGCCTCTGTTGACGCTGATGGGCATTGATGCCGATGTGCAGCCGGGGGCGCAGGCGTTTTTGTCGGGCATTTCGTGGGGTGCTCCAGCGCTGGCTCTGTACCTCGCCTTTCGCTACGTCAGCGAGGGCGTCGCGCTGACGCGACCGACGATGGTGTTCGGGATCGTTGGCCTGCTGTTGCTGATTCCGTTGGGCTACGCCCTTATGCACGGCCGCTTCGGCTTGCCGGGCTTGGGGCCGCTGGGCCTAGGCATCGCAACCAGCGTGGTGCTGTGGCTGCAAGCGATCAGCATGCTGGGCTGGCTGGCATACTCGCGGCGCTATGCCGACCTTGCGCTGTTCTCCGACTTCGAATGGCCACAGTGGGCGCCGATTGCCGACCTGCTGCGACTCGGTCTGCCGATGGGCTTTGCAATTTTGATGGAAGGCGGTCTGTTCGTGGCCACGGCGTTGATCATCGGCACGTTGGGCTTGGTGGCCGTCGCCGCTCATCAGATCGCGATCAATATCGCCTCCGCCTGCTTCATGGTGCCGCTTGGCATTGCGATGGCCACGACGGTACGCGTCGGCTTTGCTGCGGGCCGTGGCGATGGCGATGCTGTCCGCTGGGCGGCAGGTGGCGGCTACGCCTTGACCGCCATCACGCAAGTGCTGTCGGCGGCATTGCTGGTGCTGTTCGCAACCGCCATCGCGCAGGCCTACACGCGCGACACGGCGGTCGTTGCTCTGGCCGCGCAGCTGATGGGCTTTGCCGCACTGTTTCAGCTTTCTGACGGCCTGCAGGCGGCATCGGGCGGTGCGCTGCGCGGCCTCAAAGACACCCGCATTCCGATGGTCATCACCGTGCTGTCTTACTGGGGCGTTGGAATGCCGATTGGATGGTGGCTCGGTATCGTGCGCGAGCAAGGAGCCGCCGGTATGTGGGTCGGTTTGATCGGTGGTCTAAGCGCTGCGGCCATCTTGCTCACCTGGCGCTTTGTCGTCCTATCGCGCGGCAAGCCACCGCGCATTTCAGCGGCTGACCTTGATCCACCCATCACCTTGCCCCATCCATAAGGGTCTTGCGCCTGCCGGCGATGACCATCGACCGATGGCAAGCGCGCGTACGCCACGTATGCTGCCACCAGACTTTAAGGACTTCATTACATGAGGCCGCAATCCATGACGCCCGCTAAACCCAATATTGTCGTTCGCTTTTTCCGTGGCCTGTGGGACACGCTGAATTTCGGCAGACGGCTAATTCTCAACCTCATTTTCCTGCTGATCATTGGCATCGTAGTCGCTGGCCTATTCGCTGGCGCGCCGCTGCTGGACAACCGCACCACGCTATTGATCGAGCCGCAGGGCGATATCGTCGAGCAGTACAGCGTCGAGCCCATCGATCGCGCGATTGCCAGTGCGCAAGGTGGCGGCGTACCCGAGGTGCTGCTGCGCGACCTGTTGCGCGCGCTGGAATCAGCCGCGACCGACGAGCGCATCGAGCGCGTCGCGCTGCGCACCGACGGCATCAGCTACGTCGGCTTCGCCGCCCTGCACGATCTCGCCAAGGCGGTACAGAAAGTGCGTGCCGCCGGTAAACAGGTTGTCGCTTACGCCGACTCTATGGATCAAAAGCAGTATTTTTTGGCGGCCCAGGCTGACGAAATCTATCTGCACCCGGAGGGCTTGGTTTGGCTAGAAGGCTTGTCCAGCTATCGCGCCTACTTCCGTGAAGCGCTGGAAGATAAGCTCGGCCTAAATATTCATCTGTTCCGGGTTGGCGAATACAAGAGTTTCGGCGAGCCCTACATTCTCGATGGGCCCTCAGAGGCCGCTACCCAGTCCACCAACTTTTGGATGCAAGACATCTGGCAGCGCTGGCTGGCCGATGTTGCCAGCGCGCGCGGGCTGGAAGCTGCCGAGCTGCAGTCGCAAATTGATCGTGCCGATGAAGAGCTCGCGGCAGTCAACGGCGATCCCGCCCAGCTTGCTGTGCGCTGGGGCCTGATTGACGGCGTGCTAAGCGAGGACGAAGCCTACGATCTGTTGGTCGAGCGCGGCAGCGCGAACGACGACGGCGATCTGGTTTCGACCGATCTCAGCCACTACTTGAGCGTTATCGATGCAACCAAAAACCCACTCGACACGCGCCCGCAGATTGCCGTGGTCGTAGCTCAAGGTGAAATTCTTGATGGCGAACAGCCTCCTGGCACGGTTGGCGGTCCTACCACTGCCGCGCTGATCCAACAGGCGCGTGAAGACGACAACGTCAAAGCGCTGTTGCTGCGCGTCGACTCGCCTGGCGGCTCGGTGTTTGCCTCTGAGCAGATTCGTCGCGAGGTCGCGCTAACCCGTGAAGCCGGCAAGCCGGTGGTTGCCTCAATGGCGAATGTGGCGGCATCCGGCGGCTATTGGATCTCGATGAACGCCAACGAAATTTGGGCTGACCCGAGCACGATCACTGGCTCGATCGGCATCTTCGGCCTGCTGTTCACCGCACCCGAAACGCTGAAGAAGATTGGCATACGCGTGGACGGCAGCGGCACCACCAAGCTCGCCGGTGCATTCGACCTGCGCAAGCCGCTTGATCCGATGCTCGGCCGAATGGTGCAGTCGATGATTGACAAAGGCTACCGCGACTTTATTGGCAAGGTGGCCGAAGCGCGCAACAGTGAGCCCGAGACCATCGACGCGGTAGCGCGTGGTCGCGTCTGGAGCGGTGCGCAGGCGAAAGAGCGTGGATTGGTCGATTCGCTAGGCGGTCTCGACGACGCTATCAGCTCCCTAGCCACGCTAGCCAACCTTGAGTCCGGCGATTATCAAGTCCGCTACATCGAGGAAGAGCTCAGCACCTTCGAGAAATTCATCGACGCCGCAACCCGCAACCCCAGCGCGCGCGCCGCAGTCAATGCCGCGGGTGCCTTCGGCTTCACGCCGACACCGTTCGGCATGCTGCCCATTGATGCCGCCACGCGGGCGCAGATTTCTGAAGACCTCGCTTGGCTACTCCCACCGCCGCCGGGCGCTCGCCCGTTCCGCAGCGTGGCGCACTGTTTCTGCTCGCTGTAGCGCCCTGATGCAAGCTGAGTCACCGGGCAGCAATCAATCGTTCTGCCCGGTGACCGATCGCTACACGCGATTCAATCAGAATCTTTGGCCCACCGGCCTAGGTCTTGCGCGTAAAGTCCATCGTCCAGTTGGTTTCCCAGCTGCGGCCATCGTCGGCGGAGAAGGCTTGCTCCCAGCGCAGTTGGTCGGCGGTCGAACGCGACCAAAGAAAACGAACCGTGATCGCGCGACTATTGAAGGTGTCGCTTGCGTAGAAGCTGCCGACGCCGTCCTTGAAGGTCCCGACTACCGGCACGTCCATGCGGCCAGGAAACCGACCGTCGAGCCACCAGATTGCCCACGTCCCGGCACCGGCGTCATACGAGCGCAGCGCAACAGCGCGAAACTCGCCTTCAGGAAACTGCAGCCGGTTGTCCTCGATATTGCCAAAGCCGCCAAGAACTTTGCTCGTAGACATCTCGCCGTCGAATGCAATCCATTCGTCGCACTGCGCCAAGCGCACCTGTAGACGTCGGTGCTTGACGTGCCAGTCGCCGATGACGAAATCGAAATCAGAAGGTGCTGAATCGAGTGGCGGAAGGGACAAAGTGCGGTTTCCTTTCGGTGGTTGCAGGTGATAGGTCTCTGCGGAAAGCCGCGGTGCCTCAGGGCTCAGACGAATTCCACCGCTCAATCACGGCCAACCCTTCAATCGCTTCAATATCGATATCAAGCTGGCGCTGGCGTCGGCGCAGTTCGGGGGCAGAATCGGGGTTCTCGGCAATACGCGCATCGAGTTCGCGTCGCTCCTTGCGTAAGCCGTGCAGGCTGTGGCCAAGTTCATGCGCTTCACGGTAGGTGGCGTTAACGCAACCAGGTACTGCCGCGCCGCCGCCGCCGCCCTGTCGCCAGCCATCAATCGCCCGGCAGTTAGAGCCGGCTGATCCGCATCCGGCAAAGCCGACAACCAGTGACAGCAAGAGTGAACGTTGAAACAAACCCATAGCGGTATGCAGTGCTCGGTGTGGGCCACTATCCTAGCCGGTATGCAGACGATCAGCCCGAAACGAGACCTGAGCGATGACTGACCGCTGGCGCTTAGACAGCCAGCTTGCCCTCGTCACCGGCGCCAGCGCAGGCATTGGCCGGGCAATCGCTGATGAACTGCTCGGCCGCGGTGCCGACGTTCTGATCTCGGCACGTGACGACGACGCGTTAGAGAATGCGCGTATCGAGCTCGCCGACGCCCACCCGCAGCGTGAGGTGCTTGCGTTCGCCGCCGATGTGGCTGACAACGAACAGCGGCGAGCGCTGATGGATTGGGTAGCTGATTTGGGTGACGGGCTGCACATCCTGGTCAACAACGCGGGCTACAACCAGCCGCTGGCATCGCTCGACTACGACAGCTCGCAGTGGCGAGCCATATTTGAAACCAACACCGCCGCGCCATGGGAGCTGTGCAGGCTGGCGCACCCGCTGCTCGGCCGCCACGCCGCGACTGCCGTTGTTAACGTCGGTTCCGTGTCGGGCGAGCGCCACGTTCGAACAGGCGCGCCTTACGGCATGAGCAAGGCGGCGCTGCACCAGCTCACCCGCAATCTCGCCTGCGAATGGGCCACCGATGGCATTCGGGTGAACGCCGTGCTGCCTTGGTATATCCGCACCCGGCGAACCTCAGCCGCGCTGGCGGATGCTGACTATCTAGATACTGTTATCGAATACACCCCGCTCGCTCGGGTCGGCACGCCTGAAGAAGTGGCGGCAGCAGTCGCCTTTCTTTGTCTGCCTGCGGCGAGCTACATCACCGGTCAATGCCTGGCCGTGGATGGGGGATTCCTAGCAAACGGGTTCTAGGCCAGCGTCGGAGCAACAAGCCGCCAGTCAACCGCCGCAGTGATCGATCAGCAGCTTGCGCAGGGCAGCAGATTGCGGTGCGTAAATCGCCCGATCGCTGGCTTGGCTGTTGAAAATCTTGCGCTCCAACTCGCGCCGCTGCTCGGCAAAACGGACACAGCGTTGGCTAGGACTGAGCAAAAAGCAGCGTTCGGCAACGTAGACGAGCAAGGAAGATGTTGTCGACTGGTCAACCTGCGTGGGCGGCCTGCCCGAAGGCGCGATGGTCGGGTTTGCTAGCGGCTCACCCACGCGGCCGAACAGCTGTCCCGGCGCGTAGGGATCGCGTCCCACCACCCACAGCGGCACGTAGCGCCCACGCGGCTCGCCGTCGATTGATTCACGCTCTGCCCCGTCGAAGTCTCGGCATACCCATAGCGGCGGCAATGGGTCGACATCGGGCGGCTGGCTCAGCTGCGGTGGCTCAGCCGCCGTCGTCGTGGATGAGGGCTGAGCAACCGAAGGCAGTGGCGTATCGGGCTCATCTGGCCGCCGTAGGCGTCTGATTGATTCATCGCTGCTCGGCGGGCACGGCAGATCTTGCAGACTGATCGCGCCATCCGCCG
The DNA here is from genome assembly GCA_038257785.1 of Lysobacterales bacterium. Classification (GTDB taxonomy): domain Bacteria; phylum Pseudomonadota; class Gammaproteobacteria; order Xanthomonadales; family Xanthomonadaceae; genus JANNWF01. The sequence continues at coordinate 2,153 of JBBSIY010000122.1, read as the reverse complement.
CCGCACAGCGGTAGACGTTGATTCGCTCTCCGGCTCGGGCATCGAACTGCACTAGCGACAGCACCGCACAAACGGCAATTATTGCTAGGCTTGGTCGGTGCATCGCGGTCATCCCGTGAGTATGCGCCGCCCCTTGTGAACTGTTCGGAGCCTGATGTGAGCCAGCTTATGTGCGTGCGTGCGCTGCTATTGATAGTCGTCACGATTGGAAGCGGCAACGCGGCTGCCGCCATCGCGCCGGGACCGGATCGCAGCGAGGGCGATGGCCCATATTCCCAGCTAATTCTGCGCGGCGTCACCGTCGTCAACGGTACCGGCGCGCCAGCGTTTGGTCCCGCAGACATCGTGATCGAAGGCAATCGGATTGCTGAGATAAAGGTCGTCGGGTTTCCGGGGTCGCCCATCAAAGCAGACGGACGACCGTCGCTGCGAGATGGCGGGCGGGAGATGGACCTCGCCGGGTACACGGTGCTGCCAGGTCTAATCGATATGCACGGTCATATCGGCGGCGACGAACAAGGGATTAATGCCGAGTACGTCTACAAGCTCTGGATGGCTCACGGGATCACGAGCATTCGCGATCCGGGCTGCGGCAACGGTGTCGATTGGTGCGTGTCCGAAATGCGCCGGAGCGCCAAGAATGAAATCACAGCGCCGAGAATTTACCCTTATGTTTTCTTCGGTGCTGGTCGCGACGCACCGATGACGCGACCTGAAGAAGCCCGCGAATGGGTGCGTGACATTCATAAAAGCGGTGCATTGGGCATGAAGTGTTTTGGCTACGCGCCAGAAATTCTTGCAGCCGCCTTCGATGAATTGAAGAAGCTCGGAATGCGCAGCGCTTGTCATCACGCCCAGCTAGACGTCGCGCGCGTCAATGTCCTGACTACTGCCCGCCTAGGGTTGACCACGATGGAGCACTGGTACGGCTTGCCTGAAGCCCTGTTCGACGGACAAGTGGTTCAGAACTATCCTTCCGACTACAACTATCAGAACGAGCAGCAGCGCTTCGGTCAGGCGGGACGGCTTTGGCAGCAGGCAGCTAGCAAAGGCAGCGACAAGTACGAGGCTGTCATCAGCGAACTGCGCGACCATGACTTCACCATCGACCCGACGTTCACCATCTATCAGGCGGCGCGCGATTGGATGCGCGTCCGCAACGCCGATTGGCATGCCGAGTACACGCATCCTGCGCTTTGGGACTTCTTCCGCCCCGGCCGCGATCGTCACGGCAGCTTCTTCTTCGATTGGGGCACGGAGGAGGAGGTCGCTTGGCGCGACAACTACCGACGCTGGATGGCATTCGTTAACGACTACAAGAATCGCGGAGGGCGCGTCACGGTTGGCAGCGACTCCGGCTACATCTACAAAACCTACGGATTCGGAACCATCGAGGAGCTCGAGCTACTTCGCGAGGCCGGATTCCACCCGCTAGAGGTGGTCCGCGCCGCGACGCTGAGCGGTGCCGAAGCATTGGGCGCGGCCGGCAGCACTGGTTCAATAGAAGCAGGCAAACTTGCTGACTTGGCTATCGTCAGGGGCAATCCGCTCGCCAACCTTAAGCTGCTTTACGGCACTGGCCACATTCGTATCGACGATGACGGTTTGCCACGGCGGACTGGTGGCGTGAGTCACACCATCAAAGATGGCATCGTCTACGATGCAAAGCGACTTCTCGCGGATGTCGCGGGCATGGTCGCCGCTGCTAAAGCCGAGCGCGGGATCAAGGCTTTGCCAGCGATTGAGGTCAATTAAGTTGGGTGCACGATAATGTCTTTCGGCATTAACTCTCTCACCACCCAAGGGTCAATCGCCGCGTATCGAAAGATTTATTCATGCGCACTGGAAGGTTTACTCAGCGTCCTGACTGTCCTTTTAACCGGGACAGTCATTGCTTAACTGGGACGGTCATTCGGGCGGCTATATTGTTGCTGATTGACATTCACTCTCGGTGACTGAAGACGTGTGCGAAGCGCATGCGTGTGCATTGCTCACGCACATTGCACGATCAAGCTGTCGTTTTCGGTGCGGTATGGTCTGGTGAGTAATGCCGCTGTGGGATTTTATCGATCATGGCTCGGCAAGTACGACGCGCCGATGTGATTCAGTACTCCGGACGAGCGTTTTGGCGGGTGGGCGTGTGTGGTGTTCGA
>JBBSIY010000121.1:0-8883 GCA_038257785.1 Lysobacterales bacterium | reverse complement strand
GCGGTAGCCAGCCTCGGCCAACTGCAGCGCCCAAGGCAGCAGTGAGCCACCATCCATCATCCAACCATGCAACAAGATCACCGTTCCCTTCGGCGGAATCACCATCGGAACGGGCGTGGAGAAATCGAGCGAAAAGTCCATCCGTTCATCCGCACCGTCACCCGCGTGGTAGGCGTAAGCCAACCGATATGCACCGGGATCGAATGCGCGCCAGAACACCTGGACTTGCGCGGAGGTAAGCACGCGCCCTTCGCGGTGTGGCAAACGCGCGAGCGCCTGTTCGACACGTGCGTGCTGCAGTAGCGGCGAGACGCTACCCGGTGCAATCAGCCGTTCGCTGAGCGCGAATTCCTCGCCAGGCCAGGTGAACCCAGCCAGCAACAGACAGCCACAAAACAGGATTCCAACGCGACGCATCGACGGCAAGCCATGAGAGCAAAAGGCCGAGCAGCCTAACGACCGCGTCGAATTGCCGCCACCACACGCAGATGACAAATTGATGACATTCCGATGCCGTTCATGCCCGCGGCCTTGGCATCAAGCTGAAACTCCGGCCGGCGCCTTCGATAATCTGCATATCAGAGGACGGTCCGCTTGAAAGCTTGAGGGGCTTGCCGCGCCAAGGGCCGAAAAACGTTCGGTCTAGCGCGGTGATTCGCAATTGGAGGACATTCTCCACGAGTGGATTTGCTCGACAGGAGAGGCGTAGCGACGAGGTTTAGCAAGACGATGGCGAGCAGGAGCAACGCCTCCAGAGACGGCATGACGCGATGGATACGTTTGTTCGATTTCGACGCTCCAGAGTACTGAAAAGGAACGCTAGATAGGTCAAAGTGACATCGCCGCAGCGCTTGTCATATGCGTGGCCCATCCTCATGGGTTTAGCCCTGCCGGAGTGTGCCCGTGAGTCTGAAAAATCGTGCCTATGATGCGTGGTTTGCCAAGGTCCATGGCTCGCGGCTGATCTACAACAGCTGTTGGGAGGATCCGCGTGCGGATCGCGAGCTGTTGGCGCTTGCACCCAGGCACCGCGTGGTGATGATCACCAGCGCCGGCTGCAACGCACTCGATTATTTGCTTGACGATCCGGCCAGCGTCGACTGCGTCGACATGAACCCACGCCAGAATGCGCTGCTCGAGCTAAAGCTAGCTGTGCTGCGATGCGGCGATCACGGTTTGCTCTGGCAGCTGTTTGGCGAAGGTTGGCATGAAGATTTCGCGACAGTGTACCCGCGCTTGCGACCGCAGCTGTCGGCAACGAGCAAAACCTATTGGGATGCTCAACCCAAGGCCTTCAGCAAGCGCGGTAGAGGCTCATTTTATTTTCGCGGTGCGGCCGGCGATGTGGCGTGGCTAGCTCGCCTTGGTATGCGTCTGCTGCGCCCGCAGCTGGCGCGTGGCGCTGAACGTTTGATGGAGGCGCGCACCCTCGACGAGCAGCGGCAAATTTACAGCGAGCTTGAGCCCAAGCTGTGGACCCCGCTGCTGCGCTGGCTGGTGCGGCAACCTGCCATGTTGAGCCTCGTTGGCGTGCCGCGCGCGCAGCTGGCTTTGATTCAGCGTCAATATGCCGGCGGCCTAAACGCCTTCATCGAAGACAAGCTCCGCTACGTCACCACCGAACTGCCCGTTCGCGATAATTACTTCTGGCGCGTATATCTGCACGGTGCATACAGCCGCGACTGCTGCCCCAACTATCTGCGCGAAGAGCATTTCGACACCTTGCGCGACCGCGCCGAGCGCGTGCGCGTGCATACCGGAACGCTCAGCGCGTTCTTGCAAGCGAACGAAGGCCCTTTCGATCGCTACATTCTCCTCGACCATCAAGACTGGATGGCCGCCCACCTGCCGGCGGCGCTGGAAGAAGAATGGCAGCTGGTGATTGCGCGCAGCGCGCCAGAGGCGCGCGTGTTGATGCGCTCAGCCAGCCTCGATATTGACTTCCTGCCCGAGTTCGCACAGGCGCGCATGCAGCCACTCGCCGACACCTGTGCGCACTGGCATCAGCGGGACCGTGTAGGCACCTACGGCAGCGTGCTGTGTGCACGCTTGAGCCCGGCATGAGCGCGCTGCCAGCAGCGGATGATTCCGCACACGCGCTGCAGCGCTATTACCGCCTGCACGCCGGCATCTACGACGCCACCCGTTGGGCGTTTTTGTTCGGCCGCAACGCGATGGTTGAACGGGTCGCTGCCTTGGGTCCGCAGCGCGTGCTGGAGGTCGGCTGCGGCACCGGTCGCAACCTGGCAAGACTGGCGCGGGCGCTACCAGCGGCTGAACTTATCGGTGTAGACATTTCACCGGCCATGCTTGATCGCGCGCGAACGCATTTGGCACCGTTGGGCGCGCGCTGCCAACTGCACGCGGGCGGGCTGCCGTTGCCGAACGCGGAGGGCCGGTTTGACGTCGTTATTGCTGCGTACGTGCTGAGCATGGTCGATGAGGGCCTCGACGCGCTGCTGCAACAAATGCGCGCCGCATGCGCGCCTGGCGGCCGTCTGGTGATCGTCGATTTCGAATCGACTCGCACTCCTGGTTTCGCGCGCTGGATGGCGGTCAATCACGTGCGTCTGGAAGATCGGATCCGCCCCCGCCTGAGTCAACTTGGCGTCATCGAACATGCTCATGGCGAGGGCGCGTATGGCGGAGTGTGGCGCTGGTTTTCGCAATGCGTTCGGGTGGCTTGAGCCTCGATGCGAAGCTCAGGATCTCCGGTGCGCTGCTGTGCTGAGCGCGCCACATCAGGGCCGGATTTCGCGTTTCAAATTCGCGACCAGTTGCTCGACGTCGAGGCAAGCTCTGAGCAGCTCAGCAAGACGGCCGGCAATAATGCCGCCGCCAACAAACCCACCTAGGTCAACGTCCTGATGCTCGACGCCGCCCTCCTTGGATTGGCTAAACAGGCCTAATGCTGGCGTAGATGGCGGTCGAGCCCACGTGCTGATGCTCGCACGCCGATTTATGCCGCAGTTCTCAATACGCTAGCGCGCTCCGCCGCCAGCGATCCGATGGCTAGTGCGGGAATTGGCAGCGGCACCAGCCGTTCACTGGAGGCGTGCGCCAAGCGTGTCACCTGTTCGCTCCAGTGCAGCAAATCCATCGCGCCCGAGGCGTCCTCGGTCAGGGCCGTGCAGTGCTCGACCCAGTCGCCGTCGTTGAGATAGAGCACGTCGCCAATTTTGCGCACCCCACCAAAATGAATATGACCGCAAATGTGGCCGTCAAAGCCGTCCGCGCTTGCGGCCGCCGCCACACTTGCTTCATAGCCGCGAATGTATTCCAGCGCGCCGCTCAGTCGCGACTTGGTCATAATGGACAGCGGCAGGTATGGCAGCTGAAGACGACGCCGTACGCCGTTGACGCTGCGATTGAGCATCAGCAGCAGACGATGGCCACGCTCGCCAATCCAGGTCAACCAACGTTTGCCGACTTGCTCGATGTCAAATTCGTCGCCATGGCTGACTCTATACCGTCTGCCATCGGCACCGACGTGTTCAGCGTTCAAGCGCACTTCAATACCGGCCAAGGATTGTCCGACCAGCCCGCGCATCGGTGCATCATGGTTGCCAGGGATGTAGACGACACGCGTGCCGCGCGCCGCAATCGCGAGAATTTCAGCGATGACAGCTGCGTGGCTAGCAGGCCAAAAGCTGCGTATAGCCAGTGCTTCGAGATCAATGATGTCGCCAACCAGATACAGCGTCTCGCATCGCATCCGTTTGAGGAAATCGAGCAGGTAGTCAGCGCGGCAATCGGGCGTGCCCAAATGCACGTCAGAAACGAAAACGCTGCGGAAGCAATATGTGCTGTTCATGCGTGGCATTTCCGAGTTGAGACTCGGGAACACAGGCTGCACGCCCTAGGTCGCGTGCAGATGTCAGCGAGGTGAAGGATTTTTGACTTGGTTGCCTAGAGCGAGCTGCGGGTTGTTAAGCAATGGGTTCGCATTGACCTGGAGACCTGATATCGAACTGGCGCGAGCGCCAGCGGTTTGAAATAGCCGCTCCGATAGGGAACGGGAGTTTTTCATCACAATAGGTCGGCATCAGCCGGCCAGCTCCCCGCCCATTCTTGGCGGTTTGTTTGGCAGCGCTGGTCAGTTCGGTTGGCAAGGCCGGTCAGTTGACCTGGCGATCGCTGATCACCTGAGTGGCAATTTGGCTAATGTCATTGCCCGCTTTGGCGGGGAGGAGTGCGCCATCGTGCTGCCTGAAACAGATTCTAAAGGCGCTCAGCGCATTGCAGCGCAAGCGATAGAGGCAGTTCGCGCGCTGAGCATTGCGCATCCAGACGCGCCATCCGGACGCGTTTCCATCAGCGTCGGCGTCGGCAGCACAATTCCGAACCCCAAGTTGACACCCACTCGGCTGTTTGCCGCCGCTGACGAAGCGCTATACGCCGCCAAGCATGCGGGTCGCGATGGTTTACGTTCGGCTGAGATTGTCGGCGCGCGTGAGCTCGGTCAAAGCCGCATCCGGCAACGCGGTCCGCTGCTGCAACAAAAATCGCGACGAACGCATGGTTTTATGCCACATCAGTATCGTCAGCCGCACAACTTTGAAGACTCAAAGTTGACCCAGCTTGAACTCAATTTGCCGCTGTGCCATCACCTGCTGGCCGGTTGGCTTAAAGCGCCAACGCTTTATGCTTCTAACCGCTTCAAAATCAAATACCCCACTTGGTTCTGAGTCCAATATTTTGACAGCCCCAACGCTGCCATCCGGCTCGATGGTAAAGCCCACCTTCACCCAGCCCTCTAGCCTTTGCCTGACCGCTCGTGGTGGGTAGCGAGGTGCCACTTGTGAAACGACCACCGGCTGAAAATTCTGCGCGCGCGCGCTTGGTGCATCGGCGGGGGACGTGGCAGGCGTACTACCCGCAGCAGGCAGCTCAGGCGTGGTGCTCTTCGCGATGACGGCCTCAGCAGCGGTTGCTGTTGATGGCGCCAGCGTAGTCTGCGAGGGTGTCGCGTCTGGTGGGTCTAGGGTCGGCGGCGCGCCGATCGAATTGGCGACGGGCGGAAAGGGGCTGCCGCTGATTGGGTCAGCTTGCTCGGTGGGCGAGACTTGTTGACCAACGCTGACCGCCCTCACCGCGTCGGCAGCCGGGCTCGTCGAAGCGACTTCGGGCGGCTGCTCGAGCCGCAGTCGAAGCCTTTGCAGCGCCATTGAGTCCGGCTGCGCGCGCTCCAGAAGGCGCAGTACGCGGTCTGCGGCCTCGCGCTGGTCATCGGCCAAGGCTAGCTCTATCCACGTCAGGCCGGCAGGAAAAATATCGGCAATTGCCATTTTGATCTGCACTTGACGATCATTCGATGCCATGGCGTCACTCAAACGACGAGCCCGCTTATCGTCTTCGTCAGTGGCCTGTTCACGTGTTGCGTCAAGCGCTGCAAGATAGTGGTCGAGCACACTTCGGCCCGCAGGTTCGAACAGCTGATCGGCCGCCAGGGCAGCATTAGCTTTTTCCAACAGCTGATCGACGCTTTCAGGGGCATCGCTCGGGCCTGACGCTGGCGCAGCTGGCGTTCCTGCATCTGCCGCAACGTCTGGGGCAGCAGTCGGCGCGGCCGACTGCTGGCAGGCGCTTAGCAACGGCAGCAGCGAGGTGAGCCACACGAAGGCAAGAACAAACGAATGGCGAAAGCGCTTCATGGCAAACAAGCATCTGTACGGGTTGCTTAGGGTGTCCGCACAAGATGACGAGTTAGCGTCGTCGCGGCGTGAGAACATCTAAACGCGTCACAGTTCACGCGATTGCAAATGTAAAATTTGTCTCAGCGCAGCTGGCGTGCGCTTCACCTTCACCAAGCTGCCCGATATGTCGATGTCAGCGTTGAGTCCGATCAAGCGCCCCCGCCGCGCTAGCCGGTGATCGCGATCGCGCGGGATTTGAGGCGTTGGTCACGGGCGACGTGTTGACGGCAGCGGACCGCAATGCTGAGCCCATGTGAATCCAGCGCAGTCGCGGCTATCGGCTGCTGGATGCAAAGGCTCAATCGCTTGCTCGAACGGAGCGCAGCAGGCGAGTCGAGCAGGCAGCAGTGGCATGGTTTCGGCGGCTCAATCTGTTCAGCGGGAAGCAACATCACACGATATGGGAGCAGCCGAGGCTAAAGGGTTCTTCAGCGATTGGCCGGTGTTTGAAAATCTATCGGCCTGCAGCGAGCTTGGATGGCAATACGCTTTGCCGTTGCCACACCGATCAAGCGCTAGGGCATTCCGAAGCGACAGGCCAAGAGCAAGAAAAGTGGGAAACGGTCAGATCTCCCTGCGCCCTCAAACAACACTGACTGAGACCACTTGGTGAGCGTCGGCGCGAATGTCCGCTTTCTGCGTTAGTTATGGGATCGTGAGCGGCCGAAACGGGTCGGGTGGCGCCAGTCAGCCAAGGACGAACTGTCGATGCCTCGCAATGCGTATCTCCGCGACGCGGCAGTTCGGCCCTTGCGTAGATGACGGCAAGCTATACGTGCGCATAGCGACTGCAATTTCAGTCGCGAGCGATAGGCAGGCTTTGGATGAGAACGAGCACAATCAAGGCGACGAGCTGCGCTTGCAGTTCGTGGCCTCACGCAAGTGCCGGAAGGGGATCGCCAAGTCATCAAAGCGATGATTGAGGGCATCATCGTCAAGTACGAAACCACGCGCTTGGTCGAGCGCATTAGCTGCAAAGGCAAAAGCGAAAACGCCGAGCGAGAAGCTGGGCGTGGGTTTGAGTCGCGCGGTGCGGCGCAGCGGTTGGTGCAGTGGTACAGGTCATGCTGGCAGGGGTTTTCCGGCGCGCTACACTCGCGGCTTCGGTCAGCTCGAGGGGGGAGATGAAGCTACGTGTTTTTGTCGCCTTGCTCTTCTTGCTCATCGTATCGCCGGCGCGGGGCGGCATGCTGCGAGGCGCTGAATACTGGGCCGGTCCCGAGCGCTGCGACGCTGTTGACGCTGTGCGCCATTCAGATGCTTCTGGCTGGCAGCCGCTGACGGCGCAGACACCGCCGCAGCCCGATCAGACTTGGCTGCGATTCCCACTGCCGCCTGCCTGGCCGCCGCAGATGCTGGTGATGTCGACATCGGCCGCGTTGCAGGTGAGCGTTTATCTACCAGGCGTGGATACGCCAGAGCAGCGTGATGTGCATCTGCCCGCGCCGCCCCACATCGGTAGCGGCTATTGGCACAGCGTATTAATGGTTGCTCCGGAGCGCGGCGAGGTGTTGATTTGCCTGCAGGGGCGTACGACCCGGCCGGCAGCAGTTCGGCTTGTAGACGCGGAGCAGCACATAGCGCGCGAGCTGGACCTGCGCGCGCTTCTGGCCGGCTCCGTCGCGATCATCCTGGTGATGTCGGCATTCGCGCTGACCTTCTGGCTGGCGTTGCGGGACCGAGTATTTCTGCTGTATTTCGGTCATGCGCTGGCGTTCTTGCTCTTTGCTGGACTCAATGACTGGGCCTTGACGCGTTTCCTGACAGGTCTACCTGGCGCACCATTGTCGATCCTGTATCTGCGCGGTTTCACGATGGCGCTGTCGGCAGCGGCGACCTTGGCTTTCGCTCGGCGATTCCTTGATCTTGCACACGGGTCGCCGCGTATTGACCGGCTGCTGATCTGGATGGTCCGCGCTTTGCTGTTGTTCGGCGTCTTGGAGGTGCTAAGCATCGCCTTGCATGGACGCGGGGCATTTTGGGTAATCAACATCGAGAACCTGCTGGTCGGCGTGTCCAGCCTTGCACTGATGATCGCCAGCTTGCGACTGGCGTGGCAAGGGAATCGGTACGCCCGCTACTTTTGCATCGGTTGGTCGCCTTTTCTGTTGGTCGTGATGGCCTCCGTCACCGTGAATATGTTCGGGGCAGAAATCGCCGACGCCGCCCGGCTTCTGCCGCTGCCAGCTGCTGCCTTCGAAGCCTTTCTTGTGTCGATTGGTCTGGCAGATCGGGCGCTAGCGCTGAAGCGTGAGCGTGACATTGCACAACGGATGTCAGAACGTGATTCGCTGACCGGCGTGCTGAATCGCCGCGGTTTCGAGACGCGTCTACTGGCGTATTCATCTGCTTGCAAGAGCGGCGCGTTGCTGCTTTGCGATCTTGACCATTTCAAGCTTGTTAATGATCGCTTTGGCCACGCCGCTGGCGACCGATGTCTGCAGGCATTCGCCGAGCGCGCCCAGCGGGTGCTGCCCAATAGCGCCGAACTGGGCCGGTACGGTGGCGAGGAGTTTGTCGTCCTGCTGCATGAGTCCGACCTGGCAGCAGTGCGGGTGATTGCCGAGCGACTGCGCCGCGAAGTCGGCGATACGCCGGTAGTTGTTGACGGCCATGCCATACCGCTGACTGTCAGCATCGGTATGGCTGGGTTCGATGGCGTCAATAGCTTGGTGCTGGCGACGCTGCTCGCTCGTGTCGATGCGGCGCTCTACCGCGCGAAAGCCGAGGGTCGTAACCGCGTGGTCGAGGCTCAAACGGGCAACCTGACGACTTTTGAGCGGCGCGCAGACCCCACTAGGCGCGGGCCTCGTGCATAGATCGAGCACAAACGCCGAAGGGCCGTGGGGCTGATCTGTAGTCGCAAAACTCCTCTCCCATGCCAACCACAGGGCGCTCGCCGGCAGCCTGATTAATGCCAAGAACGGGGTCGGGTTCACTTCCTCAGGACCCTAGAGCGATCGTGTGGTAAGCCCTCCTCGCACAACGGGGTCATCCGTGAATGGCCGCTTTCTCTTGTTGGCGATTCACTTTGAGTGACTCTTGTGGGTCGAGAACTGCCCGCTGTGGCGGCCGACCCGGTATCGGTCAACACCCGGCCAGCAACAGTCCTTTGGAAGTGTGCGTGAACCGGGTGCGCGCCGCAAATGGCTACCCCGTGGTCGCGCCTTCCGACGCTCCTACACGG